>QQXM01000006.1 GCA_014610835.1 Erysipelotrichaceae bacterium 7770_A6 | reverse complement strand
TTGAATACTTCGGAATTTCACGTTATGTCTTCTGGCATTTAATTTGATTTTCTTAGTGTATTTAATGTGACGTTCTACAGTCAGCGGTCTTCCTGTGTTCAGTGCCTGGTTGAGGTTCTGTGCGTGGTTGAACCCGTTTGAAGCGTAGCATGTAGGGTCGGTGTAGTTGTGGATGGCTTTCAGGGCTGCGCCTGTCTGCTTCTGTCTCTGTGCGGTCAGCATGCTGTTCTGCGCCGCTGGATCCATGGCCTTGAATTTCAGCTTCTGTGCTCCGCCTGTATTGCTCAGTCCGCCCTTCGGGCTTCTTCTTCCTCCGCTTCCCATCGTTCTCCTTTCTACGCTCCGTAGAGCCAGTTGTCATTCTTTATGAATTCATGCTCAACTCGTCCCTTGAGCCTGTCTTCCAGCATTTCTCTGTATGCCGTGCTTCCCGTGCGAACATATAAAAAGGTCGGGCTTAGGCGTTCTATAGCTGCGTCTAATCCTGACCAGAATAAAGGCCGCGCCTCCGGGTCTCGAAGCGGGCCGATTGTATTGATCCAGAGTACTGAATTCTCCGGGATTCCTTCAAAGCAGTATTCATGGCTTTCTTCATTGCTGAATGAAAGGCTCGGGATCACTTTGATATTGTTGATCTGCGCGTACCGTGCAAACCAGTTGTTACGGTAGTGGTTGTATTCCTGCAGTGGCCGCGGCATGTCTGTATACATGCTGAAGTCTGGGCTCACGATACCTCGGTACTTCTGAAGCATCGGGATGTACTTGTCCGGGTCGTTCCAGATTCTTTCGAACTTGAAGTCCTGGATGTGGAAGTGTACCCATCTGTCCCAGTCGTCGTTCTTTGCGGCTAAATGAAAAGGAATCGTTTTCGCGATTCCTTCAGTTTCTTCTTTTGTGATTGGTTCTATGATGGGATATCCCTTTTCCGTGAATTCGAACTCAGTCTCGTCTGTCTTGAACCAGTTCAGGATATCCTGTCCGTTGTTGCTTGCGTTCTGTCTCACTTTATCACCTCTGTGATTCCTTTCGCCAGTCTAGCTGCTTTCCGCATAAGACTGTTCTCGTCCAGGTAGTTCAGTCCTGTCAGTGTAATCTTTGTGTACTGCAGGTCTGTCAGCGTTGGTTTTGTATCTCCGATGTACTGCGTTGACTGCAGTCCTTCGATGTATCCCGCGCGCAGAAGTTGGACAAGGATTGCATCCCTCTTGTTTTTGGAAATTCCCAGCTGTTCCGGACTGATTCGTTCTGCATCGAATTCGTCAAGGTCCATGCTGTCCCTAAGAACCTTCAAGATTCTGTAAATCAGTTTATTTTCTTCTGACATATTCTTGTCACATCCAGCACCTGCATCCGTGCTTTTCCGGTGAATCTGACATGGCGTTCCTGCATGCCGGTCCTACCAGTTCATTAAAGTAGTGCGGATACTCCTTGTCGACCTTTGCCAGTTTCTTCTCAAGAATATCCCCGCTCCTGCTTACCACTATGTAGCCTTTGTCGTCAGTATTGTGCCATGGGTAGTAGCTGTATTTTACTTCTCTTTCGTTTGCGTACTCTAAATCATAAGTAATCATTTTGTGTGTTCCTTTTCCCATTCTTCTATCGCCGCAGTATAGCTGTACGTTTTTTCAGCCTCGGTGTGAGCCTGCCAGTACGACCATTCTGGGTGATCTGCCCATATCTTACTCTCCAGTGCCTCATGTTTCAAGAGAACCAGATCATACGGTCTTATATGATCGTTTGTCCGCAGTCTCTGCCATGATTGTGACATCTCGTAGCTAGGGTCAAAGTAGGTATAACCGTTCTCCAGGTTATGCTTGTGCTCGAACACGTGGGCGTATGCTGCTTCCACGATGCTGTAGTCCATTCCGCTGTTTGAGACCATCGCTTGTATGTTGCTTTGTCTGTCTGAGTTTCGCATGGATTTATAGTAGCGTTCGGCATGTGCAAGTCTGCGTTTCATACCTGGATCGTTCTTGTCGTTCAGGGCACCTGACTGTGCTCCCGATTGTTTCATCCCGCTCGCCAGCACCTTTTTATCTGTGGCCTTGTAGCTTGTGTTGCTCCACGCCTTCTCTGCCGAGTAGTCACGCTTCAGGAAACCGTTTGAACTCTTGATCAGATCATTGATCTTTTCTTTGTAGTAGCTCTTCCACTTTCTTGCTTCCGTAGTGTCCTGGCCTCCGGCCTTGAGTACCTTCTCTTCTCTGTCCCACTTGCGCATCTTGCGTTCAAGGGCTCTCTGCTGCTGCTCCATCTGATAGAACTGTTCGTTCTTTGTTTCGTCGATGTGGTAGTAGGTCTGCTCGTCTCCTTCTCCGAAGAACGGATAGAACTGATGCCTGCAGTTGTAGCCGCCCAGGCCTGTTGCTGTTCCGTAGCCGGTGGCCTCGTAGAAGTTCTCGTAGTTTCCTTCTGGATGATTCCTCCAGTAGATCTTGCCCTGCCATACGGCATGGCTTGGTCGTGCTCCCAGGTGGCTTGAAACCTCCACCAGGTTGATGTCCATATCGTCCAGCATGTCCTCTTCGCATTTCAGTGCGTTCTGTGCCACGCTGGTTCTTATTGCAACTCTTACGGCCGCCTCTACGCTTCGCTTGGCTCCTGTCGGGTATGTGACTTCTCCCAGCCCTTCCTTGGCCAGCTTTCTGATGGCGTTGGTCACTGCCTGGTCATAGCTGTACGCCCCACTTGCCACCTGAAGGTATGCCTGGTCGTACAGATTCATCATCTGAGCTGTGGCCAGCTGTCCTGTCGTTCGTGTGAGGTTGGATAGCTCGTTCTTTGCGATGTTGGTACTCTTCTCGATCTGTCTTCCAAAGGACAGCCCGCTGGTATCGTACCCGTGCTTCTCCAGCTGCACGATCGTATCGCGTGTGCTCTTGTAGGCGCTCTCGTTCATCAGCTTTTCTACTTCTGATTCACTTGTGTTCAGTACCTTGGCCAGCGCCCTGTTGATGTATTCCTGCTGGAGTGACAGTTCCCTCAGCTTTGTGTTCAGGTATTCTGTCGTGCTTGTCATGCTTCCTGCGTGCGCTATCCTCTGCGCCATATCGACCAGGATCTCAGTGACCAGCTTCTGGTATTCACCCTCGATTCCATCCGTGCATTTCTGCAGATAACTTGGTGTCAGTGCCATACGTCAGCCTTCTAGTCGTCTACACCGCCCGAATTAGCCACGTTTTGGCCCGAATTCGCGCCATTCTGGTCTCCGGGGTTGAATTGTCCGGCCAGCGTCTGCTGTTGCGCAGCGGCCGTTTCTCCGGTCATTTTGCGGGCCGTCTCTTCGTCTTCTCCGTCGTACTTTACACGGTACTCCCATTTCTGTCGGATTCCTGCGGCGATTTCCTGCATGAATCTCATTCTTTCGGCCTCTTCGTCCGCGAACATCGTATCATCAAACTGAATTGTGATACGTGCGTCCACGTCCAGCGGCTGGTGGAGCTTCTCCATGCCCAGGATGAGCGCCGCTCTTGTCAGATCTTTCAGCGCCTCCTGGATGGCGATTCTCTGCTTCCAGACTGATTCTGTCAGATCCTTGTTGCTGGCTTTGACCTGTGTTGCTGTGGTCATGTTTGCCTGGTTGAACTGGTAGCGGTTCTGCCCCAGTCCTACCTTTGCGCTCAAGAGGTTCAGATTGAACTGCACGTTCTCCTTGTTCTCGTCTACTCTGAGACTCGGATTGTACTCGTTAAAGAATTTAGGATCTCCCGGGAGTGCTTCTCCTGTGGTCACGTAGAGTGACTTCTCCAGCGTTGCTCCGATATCCGGTTCCTGCTGGACGACTCTGTCCTGGCCATTCTCGTCCTTTGCGTAAGTCTTTGGCTTGAGCTGGACGGCTGCCTGGTCCATGAAGACGCGCTTCTTGCCCAGCAGCGTGTCCATGAACATGTTGTCGTAGCTCAGATCGCACAGCTGCAGGTTGTCTATCGCATTTGCGTAGATGCTGGCTCCCAGCGGTACGTCTGCGATGTTGTTTTCAATGTTCGGCTTCATGATCACGAACGGTTTACACGGCAGTACGTAGGATTCCACTTCTCCGTGCGGTCCCGGTACTTCTTCGTATCCTCCGCCTCTGTTCACTCTGTAGAAGTGGTTCGTGATGAGGTATTCTCCGTCATCATTCAGCTTTTTGAAGATCTGAACATAGAGGTGCTCCTGGCCGTCCTGTGTGTAGTTGCTGGCCAGCGCTACATCTGTGATGTCTTCATCGTCGTATGTCAGCGGTACGATCATCTGTGCGTCCTTGATAACCTTCAGCTCGAGTCCTTCTCCTGCAAGTTCTCCGCCCTGTTCTGTTGCTCCTGTCAGCTGCCAGTAAAAGCAGACGGTTCCCTGTGCAAATTCTCTTTCAACAGCCTTGTTGCCCTTGACCCAGAATCCTGTTTTCCCCAGGATGCCTCCGTTCTGCTCATCGGTGTCTCCTGTCAGCCATTTCTGTGTTTTGTTGGTGTCGTGCTCACCGCACTCTATCAGGATGCGTGTCTTGTCGTTGAGCAGAAGGTTAGCCCAGTCCTCGCAGAGCTTCTTTGCCATGCGCATCTGCTTTCTCTTTACCTGGGCTCCGTTGTCCTGCGCGTCCCTGATCCAGTAGTTGTGGAATTCCGGGACGTATCCTCTCCACCAGTCTTCCCACAGATGAATGTCCGTGTAGTAATTCTGGATGTTATCACTGACCGGGTATCCCAGGTCGCTTAAAATTGTGAAAAGTAGTTTCATCATTCCCTCCTGCCTGTGATCACGGTCATGAATGTCGACCATGAGTAAAAGTGGGCATCGAAGGTATCGATGTCCGTCGTGAAGTCATCCAGGATCTTGTCCTCTTTTGACTTGCTGTCGTATAAAGCCGTGCTCAGTGCGTCTACCACCATCGGCACGGCCTGAAATTTCATTTTGTGTCTGTTCAGCATCATGTTGTAGGTCAGAATTCTTGTCTTTCCTTCGACCTTCTTGCAGTCAGCCACCTGGGTCGAGAATCCTGCGTTTCTTACGGCTGCTCTGATGCTGTTCAGGATGACCTGTTCTGCGTTGTCCACGAAAACATAGGCCACGTAGTAGCCCTGCTGCTCCAGGCTTCCCAGGAGCGCTACTGTCTCCTGGCACAGTCTTTCTGCGTCTATCGTGCCTTTGCTGTGAACGATCTTTCTCTCTGCAAAGGTTACGATCTCGCTCCAGTCCATCGTGATTCCTGTAGCCACCAGCGTGCTGTGGGATTTCGTTCCGCCGATATCCAGGCCGATGTTGATTCGTCCGAACAGCGGCAGTTCTCCCTTGACTTCCCATTCGCTCGGGTTGTCTGCAAACTGCGGGAAGAGCAGACCTTCTGCGTTGCACCACTCTCCCAGGATGTATCGGTTGTAGTAGACCGTGCCCCTGTATTCGTTCTTCAGGTTCTCCACGAAGTCCGGCGATAGAAACGGATTGTCATCGATGCAGTAGTGCTGCTGGAAGATGTCCGCGTCGCTCTCTAGAAACTTGTGAAACCAGTGGTTCTTGTTGTCCGGGTTGCACGTTCCATCAAAGCAGGAGTACGGCTTGTCGAGACGTGATTTCAGCATGTTGAAGACTTCTTCGTTCCATGTCACCACTTCGTCTCCGTAGCAGTACTTGAGGCTGGATCCACGGATCTTGTCTACCTGTGTGATTTTGTCTGCGCCCAGCGCGTAGCATTTCTCTCCGAAGAGGTCGACCGTGTTGTCTGGTCGGATGCCTCCCACCAGTCTTGCTCCGTACATGTTTCTCATCGGCGCCAGCACGTTTCTTTCAAGTGTGGACTTGGTGTTGCCCATCAGAAGTACCAGCCCGTCCTTTCCTGCAACGGCTCGGATGCGCTTCGGGATGATGTAGTAGTCCAGCCAGGTCTTGCCTGATCTGGTGGCTCCCGTCTTGACGTTCCATCGGTGTGGTTTGGTTGTCCAGAACTCCTTCTGCTTCTCACTTAGTTCCATTGTCGTCCTCAGCCAGCCTGTCGATTCCCTTCAGCAGTTCATCCAGCTTTGTCAGTTCTGACTTTCCGCCGTTGGTCTGTTCCGTCAGTGCCTTTGCCTGTGCGTTCATCAGGTTCGTTTTTGCTCTGTCCAGCTTGGACTGCGGCTGCTGGCCTGTAAGGTCTCGGATGTATTCCGCTGCTCTTACGTCTCCTTTGATGGCCTTGTTGAACATGGCCACTGCCATCAGCATCTCGTTTGTCATCTGGTCTTCCGGGATGCCAAGGTCTGCCAGTTTGGATTTGTTTCTGTCGCTCGGCTCCAGTGCAAGGATGACCTTCAGGCTGTCCTTCAGGTGCTTCTTCTTTGCGATGGCCTTCTGCGCGGCGATTCCTCCGCGTCGTCCCATCTCTGCTGCTGTTTCCTTTGTGAACGGCTTTGTAAGGTTCGCGAGCTGTCTCTTCTTTCCTTCGCTCATCTCAGCCATTAGCAAGCACCGCCTTCTCTCCTGTCTGCTGTTCCCAGCGGTCTATGATGACGTCCGCGTAGCGTGGATCGTATTCCATCATGAAGCATTTTCTGTTCAGCTGCTCGCATGCGATGAGCGTTGAGCCTGAACCTCCGAACAGATCGAGCACGTTTTCTCGTGTTCTGCTGCTGTTCTTTACGAGCCTTGCTATCAGCTTGATTGGCTTCATTGTCGGGTGCAGGTCGTTCTTGGCCGGCTTCTTCTCGTTGATCACCGTAACGTCTGGATATGTCTCCAGGATTCTCTGCACGAGTGCCTTCAGCTCGTCCTTCTTCATGGCATCGAGGTCCAGCTCGTCATCGTCGATTACTGTCGTCAGAGCTCTGTTGTTGATGAAGTAGTGGCTTGCGCCGTCCTTCCACCCGTAGAGGCACGGTTCGTGCTTCCACTGGTAGTCCTGTCTGCCGAGCACCAGGCTGTTCTTGTTCCAGATCAGCTGTTCTCTGACTTCCAGGCCTGCGTTGTTCAGGGACTGCTCGAAGTCCATGTGTGTACGGCTTGCGTACCAGATATAAAAAGCGCCGCCTGCCTTCAGGTGGTCGCTCATGTTTTCAAATGCTGCAGTCAGGAACTCCTGGAAGTTCGCGCTGTCCATGTCGTCGTTCTCGATGGTCATGCCCTGGCTGTTCTCGATGGCTACGTTGTATGGCGGATCAGTTACCACCAGGTCCATCGTGTTTCCATCGCACAGCTCTTCCACGTCCTGTCTGCTTGTGCTGTCGCCAACCATGAGGCGGTGGTCACCCAGCTTCCAGATCTGTCCCTTCTTTGTCATCGGCTCTGTCGGGATGTCCGGCTCGTAGTTGTCCTCGACTGCTTCTGCCGTGTCTACCTCATCCTGCACAAATCCGAAGTCGGACATGTCTATGTCCATGCTGTCCAGCTCCTGCAGTTCCTCGTCTAAAAGGTCGAAGTCCCATTCTGAGGCTTCAGCGACCTTGTTGTCTGCCAGTCGGTATGCCTTCACCTGCGCCGGTGTGAGATCATCGGCCATGATGCACGGGATTCTCTCCAGCCCCAGCTCCCTGGCTGCCTTCCATCTCGTGTGTCCTGCAATGATGACATTGTTCCTGTCGATCACGATCGGCTGCTTGAAGCCGAACTCGCGGATGGGGTTTGCTACCAGGTCTACTGCCTGGTCGTTGATTCTCGGGTTCTTATCGTAGGGCACCAGTTCACCTGGTGTCATATATTTGATGTTCATTAGTGTCGGTGTCCTTTCTTTCTTCTCGGGCCAGGAGGTTTTTATGATTACAGCATTGACGTTCTACAAAAGGGAGAATTTCCTCCTGGCATGCAAAAAAGGACAGGCCTTCGAGAGGAAGTGTAAGAACCCTCGTATCAGCTTGTCCTTTTTTGACTTTTACATAATAGCACGGGAATCCGGTTTACAGTGTCTACTCTTTGCTAAATATCGCGCAGAGCTGCTTCCAGGTGCTTGTACATTCCCGGTCTTGAGTATCCGTACTTTTCTGCTACTTTCACCATCGGTTCGTGAAGCAGTGTAAGTTCTATCAGTGCCTCTCTGTCCTGCTGGTCCAGGTTTTCAATCCACCCGCACTCCTGAATCAGCCCTGCCAGCATCCTTGCCTCTTTTTCTTTGGCCTCTACGGCTTCGATCAGGGCCACAGGCGAGGCATTCGGGTCGTGCTGGTAGTGTGGAAGGGGTAGCGGTGACTTGGCCTGCTGCGGGCTCAGGACGGGGCCGGAGCGGGCGAGCCCGGTCATCTGGTGCCTCAGCACCTCGATGTCCTGGTTGACCCGTATCAGTCTGCGGTTGTAGTAGACCGTCCCTCTCAGCTGCTGGATTGATTCTCTGTAGTCCATCTCGTTACCTCCTCAGGGCTTCTATCAGTGCCTTCTGTGTCACGTCCTTTGTTTCAAGTGCCCGCGCCTCGTCTTCGTCTATCGTTCCTTCGGCCATGATCCGGTAGATGGTCACGGGCTGTGTCTGGCCTTGTCTGTAGATGCGTGCGTTTGCCTGCTGGTAGAGCTCCAGGTTCCAGTTCGGCAGGCTGTACCAGATTGCGATGTGCCCGCCCTGCTGGAGGTTCAGCCCGTGGCCTGCGCTTGCCGGGTGAACCAGGAGCACCTCGATGTCTCCCAGGTTCCAGTCTGTGATGTCCTTTGCTGTCGTCAGTGCTCGCGCCTTGTGGTCCTTCTGCAGGTGTGCGAGGAGTCGTTCCTTCTCGTGCTGGAACCAGTAGAACACGATCACCGGATTTCCGTTGGCTGCTTCCAGCAAGTCGTCCAGCGCATCCAGCTTCGTGCTGTGGAGGCATTTCGTGCCCTCTGCGCGGCCGTTCATGTTTTCCCTGGTGTACACCTCTCCCGAGGTGATCTGCTTCAGCTGGGCGCATAGGACGCCTGCATTTGCGGCCATCACCTGCTCGTCGTCTATGCTTAGGATTTTCTCGCGTTTGAAAGCGTGGTATCTGTTCATCACTTCCTTCGGCAGTCTGACCTTCCAGTCGAGGTATTTCACCGGCGGAAGTTCTGCGCAGTCCTTCTGGTCCAGGCTCATGCAGATGTCTCCGATTGCCTCGTAGATTCTTCTGTCTGCTCCTGGCTGCACGTTCCATTCGTACACGATGTAGCCGTTCCTTCTTCCCGGCTGCAGGTAGTTCTCTCTGAATATCGTCAGTGTCCTGCCCAGTCTCTTGCCTCTGTCCATCAGGTACACCTGGCTCCAGAGGTCAGGGATTCCTCTCGGGGCCGGGGTTCCTGTCAGTCCGATGAACCTGTTCACTCTCGGCATCACTCTCCGCAGCGCCTTGAATCGCTGGCTTCTCGGGTTCTTGAATGTTGACAGCTCATCGATCACCACCATGTCAAAATTGAATTCTGATGTCTCGTCAATCAGCCAGCAGACGTTCTCCTTGCCTATGAGGAAGATGTCCGCATCCTTCTCGAGTGCCTTCCTTCTCTGCTTCGGGGTTCCTGCAACTACCGAGTAGGTCATGTCTCTTGTGTGGTCCCACTTCTGTATCTCGTCCGGCCAGGTGCTCTGTATGACTCTGACGGGTCCAATGATCAGAACTCTCTGAATCAGTCCGAGAAGCAGCAGGTCCTGGATGATGGTCAGCGTGGTCACTGTCTTTCCTGCTCCCATCGGCAGGAAGAGTCCGCATCGGTCATTGTCGAGTGCGAACTCTATCGCCTTTCTCTGATAGGCGTGCGGTTCAAAACTCGTCATAGTTGTTCATGTTCGGGCATCTTGCGTATGTCTTCAGCTCGTCTACGAACTGGTCGACCTGCTCCTTGCTTGAAAGCACGTATATGAATGCGCCCTCTTTCTTCATCTGCCGGAAGACTGTCACCTGCAGAGGCCTTGGCGTCTCTCCTGGTCTTTTGAGCTCGACGAACATCGTACGTCCCTCGTGAATGATGATCCTGTCCGGAACTCCTGCAGTCCCTGGAGATGTGAACTTGAGGCACAGCCCTCCGATCAGTCCGATTCTGCTGTGGAGGTGTCTTTCTACCTGGCTCTCGATCATTTTCTGTCTCCGTAGAATGACTTCATTGTCTGCTCGAACTTCTTTGCGCAGTCTGGACACAGGTCTCTGCGGTCTTCTGTTCTTACCCATCCTTCCGGCAGGTCTTCGTAGCGATCCGGTAGGTGGATACCATTCACTACGCTTGATGATCCTTCTGGATCCTGCTTTACTGTGATTGCTGTATGGCATCTGTCGCATTCGACATATAATCTTTTCTCTCTCATATTGTTCTCCTTTTTCTCCTCTAGAGTCCCAGCTCTTCTGGGGTGTATCTCTTTTCAAGTTTCAGTCCCTTGTACTTTGTGCCTTTTGCAAATTGTGGAAAGGTCAGGTAGTCATCTCCTACCTGTATCCGTATGAAATCCCGGTAGCGTAATGAGTCTGTCTGTTTCTTAATTCCATTAACTTCTTCTCTGAATGGTCTGATTACTTCGCTGAGGTATTTCTTTTCTGCGTAGTCGAGGATGTCCCCTTTATACTCCTGTGCCATCCATTCCAGAATGTCGGTCGTGTATTCCATGCAGTTATGCTTGATCTGTGGATCAACATAGTCCTGGATGGTGTCGAATATCATCCTCGGGCTGTTGTATTTTTCTTTCACTATCCTTTTCAGTCTACGAAGGTAGTGCTCCAGGTTTGTTTCTTTTTCCATGTCATTGTTCCTCCTTCAGTATTTTCAACAGGTCATCGTAGATGAGGTGTTCAACGTCCTCAAGTGAGCATCTTCGAGAACCGTAGTCTAGATAGCTTGCTCTGCACCCTTGGCATGCATAGCCTCGTGGCCAGCACCATTTTTCTTCAATAGTCTTTCTTAGATACTTAAAGCTTTCTTGCACCTTTTGGTTTTGTGATGTCATTGTTCCTCCTCTTATTTCATGGTCCATCTTATGAACATCAGCCATGCTGCCATGATTACCAGTACCGTGATATCGCTTGTTGTCATTTCGTGTTTTCCTTTCCTTGTGTTTTTGTGATGTGAACGTGTGAACGGTGTAACTCCCGCGCGCGTATATGCGTATATGCGTGTATATATGCGTGCGTATGTGCGTTTTTTCTATATATTTCATTAAGTTATAGAATTACTGTTATCACCGTTTACAAAGTTCGTTTTTCCTTTTGTTTATGCAGATATTTACGTAAACGGTGCCTCTTTTTTTCTGTTTACACGCCGTTTACTTGTTTACAAGTCACCGTTTACACCGTTTACGCTTCTGTTTACTCTCCCCGCTTGTATCCGCGTTGGATTCCATATGCCGGACCAAATCGCATAGAGCCCACTCGGTCCCATCCAATCTGGGTCATGATGGCCTTCAGTTCTCGCTGGTCAGCGTTACCAAAATTGACACGACTTCCGTCGAATACCTCGCACCAGATTTCCAGCAGGCACACCCTGTCTCTTTCCACGGTGCCCTGGTTGTCCGGGTTCTCCAGCCACGACTTCCTCTCGAACAGGGTCATGTCCTTCCAGCCTTCCGGCAGCTTTCTTTCCAGGTAGTCCCTCACCAGGTCCTCTCTTACGGAGTGGTATGTATGATCGTCCTGGATCCTTGTGGCCGTCTCTGTCAGTTCTCTGTCCAGGTACAGTGGCTCCTTGTCTCTGTATCTCTGCACGGCTTCCGCCCAGATCTGATCACGCTCGTGCGGCAGCTCGTCAAAGATATTTTTTGTTGCTGCTGTCGCGTCTGTCTGTATCGGCAGGAATCTTCTGTTTCCTGTAAAGTCGCGCAGGAATTCGTCGTCGTTTGTCGTGCCTACAAAGACGCACTGTCTTGGATTGTCTGTCACCCTTCTGGCGTATGCCTTGCGGTAGCGGTCGTCCCTCTTGGAGATGAACTGCTTCATGGATTCGATGTCTGATTTCTTTGCTGCGGACAGTTCCGCCCACTCAACGATCCAGCTTCCATGCAGTGCCTCGTAGCCTTCCTTGCCCTGGATGCTTGTAATGGAATCACTGAACCACTCGCCGCCCATGATGCTCAGCATGTGGCTCTTTCCTATGCCCTGCTTGCCTATGAGTACCGGCATGCAGTCAAACTTGCACCCTGGCTCGAATACGCGCGCCACGGCTGCTGTGAATGTCTTTCTTGCCACTGCTCTTGTGTAGGGGCTGTCTTCTGCTCCCAGGTAGTCAATGAACAGTGTGTCCAGTCTTTCCTGCCCGTCCCACTTCAGTGTGCTGAGGTAGTCCCTCACCGGGTGAAAGCTGTTCTTCTCGTGTACGAATGCGACCGCATCGTCCACCTTGCCCTTGGCCACGATCCTGTATACCTTCTCCAGGTAGTAGCGCAGTCCGGCATCGTCCGTGTCGTCCCAGGTGTTGTTGTCGTTGTAGCTCCACCATGGCAGACTTCCAACCTTGACAGGCTTCTGCTGGAACAGATCGGTTCCGCCGACGCTGTCCTTCAGCTTTCTGTCATGTGTCATGATCTGCACGATGTTGTCTGTCGTGGCCATGAGGTTTCCCTTCTTGTCCATCTCCAGTGCTTCCATCCACGCATCATCGTCCTGCGTGTCATTTTCAGTGTCCTGTTGCGAGTTTTTCGCATCTGCACCACTGATTTCGTCACCCCAGGCGTCTTTTGCCTCCTGTGCCTTCTCTTTTGCCAGCTGTTCCTTTGTTGCCGTGTCACGGCTTGCAAGGTCCAGCATCTTCTTCTGGCTGTCAGGATCGTCCCTGAACAGGTGCACTCTTACCAGGTCGAACGCGTTGCACAGCTGCTGGCTTGCAGGGTCCGTGCTGTGGTTGGAGTATGCAAATCTGTCATCATAGATCACCAGGCCTCCTGCTGTGCTTCCCTTGGCGTAGGTCCAGCGGTTATCACTGGCTGTCGGGATGTATTCCTCAGGGATGAATTTTTCTATTGCCTCCTGGATGGTGTAGGTTCTGCAGAATGCTCCGATCCATCCCTGCTTTGTCAGCGGGTCTTCCTGCTTCTTTCCCAGGTGCGTCCGGATGTCTGTCTCTCGTGATGATCTTGGCCATGTGCTGATGTCGTGCCAGTCTCTGTAGGAGGCCAGCACCTCATCGGCGCACAGTGTCTCTCCGTCCTTCTGTATGAAGACGTATTCTCCGTCGCTGCTGGTGCTCGGCCAGAACATCATTCTTGACGGCTGGTATGTCGTGTCGTCGAAGTCATCCAGGCCGATAAACTCTGCCGTACGGCGCGCTATGGCCTCGTATTCTTCCGGCGTGACTTCTCTGTCCAGCGGGATGATCCATCTGTATTTCGGTGTGTTCCGGCTGTGCTTGTGCGTGCTGTAGATGCAGCATCTGTACGGGTAGAGCAGGTCGATCATGTCGGTGAAGTCCTTCTTTGCGAAGTCTGCATCCAGCGTGACCATTGATCTGCATATGACGTTCTGGTTCAGTCTTCTGCCGTCCCTCAGCTCGCCGGCCACGAATCCGCCGACATCCTTGATGTCAGCCTGCCGGTCCTTTGTCTTTTTCTTGTATTCCTCCAGGGTCTCTTTTGTGCGGGTCGTGTGTTCCAGCTTGGCCAGAATCTGTTCCCACGTGACCTCCCTGTTCAGGTAGGTCTTCTGAGTCCTGTTCTTGCAGGTAGCTATTTTCATATCTCTAGTCCTTCTTGTAGTAATCGCTCTGGAAGCCATCGGCCGTCAGTACGATGTCTGGCGCCCAGGCTGGCGGTGTGGCCATGATCTTCTCGAGCCTTGCCAGTCTTGCGTCTGCCTCGTCCTCTGGTACTTCACAGATGACTTCATCGTGTACGTGCATTACCGGCCGGAAGTTCTCCGCCTCCAGTGTGGCCAGCGTGTCACACAGGCAGTCCCTTGCGATGCTCTGCACCACGTTCTCGGTCAGCTTTCCGCCCCAGGTGGTGATGCGTGTCCACTGTCTTGTGGTCTGGTTCAGTCCCATGTATGAGATCTGCCCGTCCATGATCACCGGCTGGACGTATGCGATGCTGCGTCCGTTCGGCAGTCTGATGAACAGTACCTCGCCGTCTCTGTAGACTGCCATGTTGCGGTCCAGTCTTGCGGGGATGCCCTGGATTGCCATCCTTACGGCATCGTCCAGCTTCGACCAGTACTTCTTGATGTGCGGGCTTGCCTTGCGCCACTTCTGCACGATGTCTGTCATTTCTTCCTCTGTCAGTCCCATGGATTCTCCTCCCATGGCCCTGAGGGCATTGACGCCGCCTCCGTAGCCCAGGGCGAGTTCTGCAATCTTTCCCTTCTGTCTGAGATGTCCGTTCACGCCGTGCTTTACGACCGGCACACCGAACATCTGTGATGCGCTGGCGCAGTAGATGTCCTTGCCTTCCTTGAATGCTTCCTGGCGCCAGGTCTCCCTCGTCAGCCAGGCTGTCACTCTTGCCTCGATGGCCGAGTAGTCTGCAACTACGAACCTGCAGCCTTCCCCTGGTACGATGGCCGTGCGGATCAGTGTGCTGAATACGTCGTTAAGGCTTCCGTACAGAAGCTGCGCCATTTCCCATTTCTCGTCCTTGACCAGCTCTCTTGCTCCGTCGAAGTCATCGAAGGTGTTCCTCGGGAAGTTCTGCGGCTGGATCAGCCTGCCTGCAAAGCGTCCGGTTCTGCCTCCATAGAACTGGAAGCACCCGCGGACTCTGTTGTCCCTGCAGGCGCTGCGCTGGAAGCAGTCATACTTCTTCACGCTCGTCTTGCCGAGCTCCTGTCTGATTTCCAGGGCACGCCGTGTCTGTGGTGTGATGTCATTCTTCAGCAGCTCAGTTACCGCTGTCTTGTTCAGGCTCTCTATTGCATGGCCTTCCTGCCGTTCGATCCAGCTCTTCAGCTGTGCGAGGCTGTTCGGATTCTCCAGGTGCGTCAGGTCATGCGCTTCTTCCTGCAGCTGTGCTGTCAGCACCTCGTGCTCCTGGAGCACCTTGCTTACAAGATCAGCGTCTATGCCGATGCCTCTGTCATTGATGTGCTGGTCAACCTGCCAGTTCTTCCATTCCTGGTCGGGTACGGGACAGATGCGGTTGAGCCTTTCAAATATGTATTTTTCTGTGACTACGTCCTGTCTGTTGTACTCTACGAATGTTTCCCACTTGTCGGGTGCATCCTCGGCTGTGTTCCTTGTCCTTCCATGGTTGCTTACGGTAGGCTTGCATGGCTTGCAGAAATACTGAATCAGGCGCTTTCCTGCGGCCATCTTCTTCTTGTCTTCCGGCAGTCCCAGGGCATTTCCAAGCTGCTCCAGGCTGTTCGGGTAGCCCAGCTCTGCGGCCATGATCATTGTGTCCTGCCACTGTTCAGGTGGTAGAAAATCCAGAGGCTCCCGTGCATCTGGACTTCTGTATGTATTGATAATTGTCTGTGGTAGCTTTCTGATGTATGCGCTCAGGCAGGTTCTTTCGAATGCTGCATTATGCGCAATCTTGATAATGCGTGGATCCATAAGCAGTTTCACAAATCCGTCGTCGTACAGCGTCTCCGGTGTCGGATGCTCGATTACCTTTACGGGTCCGTCGTCAGAGGCATACCCGAAGAGGAGGATTTCGAAGTCCTCGCTCTCCGCGTATTTGTATGCTCCGCATTCTTTCAAATTGACGCTGGAGTATGTCTCCAGGTCAATATGCAGGTACCTCGGCTTCCTAGAGAAGGTCACCATAGTCGTCTCCCAGGCTGTCTGTTACGGCCTGTTCGATTTCATCTTTCCAGTCTGCTACTGAGGCTTTGAATCCGCTTAGGCTGTCTCCGTCCTTAATTTTGCATAGGGAATTAAGCCCGCAGGCGATGCCTTTCTTGGCCTTGCTGTATGGGTAGAAATTAAAGAGTACCTTTGCGTAGCATCCGCTGTACACAATCTCTGCGATTTCTTCGGGGTCTAGCTTTCTTTCTCCCTTTTCTACTGCCATGATCAGTGGTGGTGTGGCGGATTTTGCTGTAAGGATCCAGCTGTTCTTGTATTCTGGGCTGTCGGCGTAGCGTTCGTCCTGATCCCCGTCGATCAGGAGTCCTTCTCCTCCTGGCGCTCTTAGTAGAGGCGTTACTCTAGTTTTGAAGCTCTGGCCGAATTTCTCCACGCCATGTTCTACGGCCTCCTCGTAGCTCTTTTTGATTTGGTCGATTGTATTCTTGTCATCTTTGCTGATGATCATTCCAGTGCTGTATTTTGGTGTGTTGCCCTCTTCAAAGGCGTATGGTTTGTCCAAGTGTACATATGTGAGTCTTACGAGTCCTGTTTTTACTTTAGTCATGCTTCCTTTTCCTCCTTTAGCATTAAGTATTTCTTTTTTGTAAGTCTGTGGAGCTGTCGGATCTTGTCCGTCCTGTAGCGGCTGTGCTTCAGCCCCATGATCTCTATGTTGAGCTGTCTGATCTTCTGGCTCAGTTCCTTGATTTCATCACTCATCTTTCTGTGCCTGCTCGATCAGTTCCATCGTCTGTACTAAGTTGTCCGCAAATTCATCAACTTCCGTCTTGAAGTATTTAATATCTTCGTTGAGATCCTTTACTGCCAGTGTCAGTTCATCACTGAGTTTTTTCAGATCTTCGTAAAAATACTTTACCGTTTCTTTCATTTGCTGGAGCGTCTCCTCCGTGTACTGACAGCATTCATATGCGTCATTGAGTGCTGTTTCTCTGTCTCTTGATACATCTGTGTGATAGTCTTTCATTTCATTCTCTCCTGCAGCTCCCGCAGCATCTCAAGTGCTTTGATAATTGCTGCCTCCTGCTTCTCTGCTACGCTTCTCCAGCTTACACAGTCGCAGTCGAGCACATCATCCAGGATCTTGTAGATGTCTGCGGCCAGCTCCTGCTTTGTCATACTGTCTGTCATTTGAATTCCTCCCCGAAGGCCTCAAATGCTGAGGCTTCTCTGATATCTGGTCTCTTGTCGCTCTCCGGTACCAGCGTCGGAGCTCCCGGCGGCTTGATCAGCGTGTCGCCCAGGATCTTTGGCAGTTCATTCTTTCCTGTCAGCTTCTGAAGCTCCGTGATTGTCTTCAGTTTTGTCTCAGTGATGTCCGTGTACTGATATCCTGCTGTCTGCAGTTTCTTCATGGCTTCCAGATCATCAGTGATCTTGCGTCTGGACGCTCCCTCTACTACTTTGTAGCCGTCGTATTTTGTGCCCGACAGTGCCGTTTCCAGGGCGTATTCCTGCAGATCCTTTGCCCACTTGGCTATTGGTCCAAGCTTTGGAAGAAGGTCTGCGATTTCGTTCGTACTGAGCACGTGTCCCATCTTCTCTGCGGCTAGATTGTAAATCTTGTAAGCTCGCACTTTGCATGTTGGCGCCGCCCTGCAGAACCCGCACCAGTCTCCTGGATAGAATTCACCTTCTCCGGCGTAGGCCCTCTTTGCCATTGGCCGTACTGTCTCTTCCAGCCATTTTTCCAGGTTTTCCACGGTCGTCGAGTACGAGTCGAAGTGGTCTCTGCGTGGCTGGTAGATATGAACTGTGATGTTTCTGAATCCGTACAGAGGTTCGTAGATGTTCATCGTCCCAGCTGCATAGAGTAATAATTGAGAGTTATGATACGCATTTACCGGTACTCCCGCTCCATACTTGAAGTCGATGATATGCAGCGTGTCTGCGCTTACGACTACAGCGTCGCTGGTTCCGAATCCCTCAGGTATCCATTTAGAAAGGTCAACCTCTACCTCTACGAACAGCTGCGCACATGGATCTTTCTTCTTTTCTTCGTTCAGTACCTCGATTACGTAGTTCCTGTAGTTCGTTGTTGCCTCGTCCATCTCTCCGTCGGGGCACTTCACCTTCTTTCTCGGATGGCCCTCCAGGTAGTTTGTCAGCTTCTCCTCTGCCTTGGAGTGTGCCAGAGTGCCCTCTGCAGCGTATGCAGAGGCTTTCTCCGGTATCGTTTCTTCCAGTCTTGCCGATGGAGGGCAGTGTAGCCATTTAGAGGAACCCGAGGCACTCAGCAGTGCGTGTCTACTTGGCATTGATGGCCTCCATCAGTTCAGGGTACTTTTCTTTAGGCATGCTGGAGACGCTTCTTGCGCCCAGCTGGCTGAGGATTCCCTTGAATGCCTCAGGGCTGTTCTTCTTGATGAAGTCCGCGCTTGCTGCGATCACTTCTTTTTCGGTGTACTCTTTTTCCTTCATCGATTCTTCTTCAGCAGCTTTTTCAGTTACCGTCTCTTCCTCAGTGCACTCATTTGTTGTCCATCCACCTGTCGTGTTTCTCCAGGACACTCCGCCTTCTTCCTGTTTGGCCTCAGGCTTTGGCTTTTTTGTAGCCTTGGCTTCTCTGTGTGCCTGCTCGACTGCTTCATCGGCCTCTGCATCCGCCTTGATCTGCGGGTTCTTGCTGAGGAATGCCAGCAGTTCCTGGCATTCTTTCATTTCCGACTGCGTGTACTTGATACTTACATCAACAAACATTTTTATTTCCTCCCTTTTGTCCATGTTCGGTTGTTCCCTCTATATCCATCCAGCTGCCTTCATCATCTTCATGCTGGATTGGTGAGATGATCGTGTAGTTGCGCATCTCTCTGATCAGGTAGTCCCTCAGGCCTCGAATCTGCTCCAGGCTTTCGTTGCGGTATGAGACTTTCTGTTCCCCGATCTGTGCCGTAAATCTGTACTTCTTTTTCGACATCCTTGTCTCCTTTTTTGTGCTTGTGCTATAATATCTATGTGTGTTTGTGCTAGTATTTGACTTCGTCATCAAATGCTAGCCCTTTTTTTTATGCCCTCTCGTGCGCCTCGATGATCTTCTTTTCACTCAGCCCAAGGCACCCGATGGCTCTTTTTGTCAGCATGAACCGTCCGCCGTCTATGCATTCCAGTCCTTCTGCCTCTATATCTGACAGGAACCTGTTCCACAGTTTCGTTGCGGTCTTGTACCCGCAGTCCATGAACCTCTGGAACTCTTTTTTATTCATGTAGCCGCGGATCAGCATCCGGTATCTGAAGTCTTCCAATCTCTCTTCGCTCATAGGCTCAGGGCTCCAAGCTGCAGGGCTACGATCAGCAGGATTGCTGCTGTCAGCCCGCAGATCAGCATGATGTCGGTATTGCTGAAGATTTCTTTTACCGCTTCTTCCTCATGCTGCTTTCTGTTCATGAAGCTCGGGATCTCGAGCGGTTTCTCGAAATGTTGCACCTCTAGAGGCTTTTCTTCATTCATTGTTTGCACCTTCACTTTCTTTTATAATCTCGGTAACATCTACGCCTAGCGCCTTGGCTAACTTGTGCACGCTTAGCGGTTTGCATGGCTTGCCGTGTTTCATGCTGTATACAGTTGCTCTTGTAAGCCCTGTCGCTGCGTATAGCTTCTCGCAAGGTATGCCTTTTCTTGCTTGTATGATGTCTATTTTTTTACCGTCTACTGTGAGCATTTTTCCGTGACCTCCTCTTCTTCTAATTCTGGAAAGAATGGGCGGAGCAGTTCTTCTGTTTCCTTGTCCAGCTCCTGCTTTTTTCTCCTGTCTTCTGCCTGCCTGACTGCTTCTTTTTCTTCCTGGCCGGCTGACAGCCTGTCGGCCCAGCTCTGTGCTCTCGCTAACTTGACTTCTGGGTCCAGTGGGATATCAGTAATTTCTGCGGCGTTCATCAGCCCTGCGTAGAGGTCGATTACCAGTCGAAATCCCCAGTAGAGATCCTGTTGGCTTGTTCCTTCCAGCGCTTTTGCGTATTTGAGGCACGCCTGCGCAAGGTCTGCGGCGTCCTCTGCTACCTGTCTGTAGAGCTCAGGTTTGCTCATGTGCTCCTGCACGTACTCCTGTGCGATGATCGTCTTGAGCTTAAGCTCTGCGATCCTTCTGTTGTTTTCCATTTCTCTTATTCCTCCTCTCTAAGGGCTTCTATCTCTGTGAAGCTGTCCAGCGTCTTTTCGACATGATCCTTTAAGGCTTTCACCTTGTCGTAGTACTCTTTGTCCTTCCATGTCGTGATGACCTGGTTTCTTAGAGTGCGGAGCTGTAAGCTCAGGCACTCATCCATAACTTCCAGGTTATCCTTTGTCACGAACATTGCAGCTGCTACCAGTTGTGTCGCCATCTTTCTTGTCCTCCCTGTTTCTTTCGGCTGTTTCCAGCCCGGCTAGGAATCCCTGGATGTATCGCTTGGATTCCTTTGGCAAATTTTCAAAAGACTTCATTAGATCCTTCGTATCTTCTTTTTCTACGATTGTCATAGGCTTTCCTTTCTTGAACTTTCCAAGTTCTATTGTCATTCTACTTGGATATTTCATATTAGTCAATAAAAAACTTGAAATTTCCAAAATTTTAGCTAATATAATATTCGAGGAGGGACTATGAACGAGAGGATAAAAATGCTACGAAAAACTTTAAAGCTAACCATGAAGCAATTTGCAGAGCCTTTAGGTTTGACTGAGTCGACTATATCTAAAGCCGAGAAAGGTACAGCTAATCTGTCAGATTCTGCGATCCGCTTGATTTGTTCAGTTTTCAAAGTTGATTATTTCTGGCTGACCGAGGGAAAAGGCGAGATGTTCACTGATTCAACTGACGCTCTTTTGGATGAAATTGCGGCAGAGAATCACATGTCTGGTGATACAGTCGATACTTTTAAACGACTTTTCAAACTTCCACCAGATAAGTTTGATTTAGTTCTTCAGCTTATAAAGTCTTTATCGGATGCGCCAAAATAAAAAAAAAGAAGAGCAGTAGCTTGTTTCGCTACTGCTCTTCTTTCGTCATGGCACCTTTTTCTGCTACCTGCGTGTGTTTGTGCTGGCGCCATATCTCAACCAGAGCCCGTGTATAATGGCATACGTTCTGCGTAGACCTTCCGGGCTCATGTGTTGGATCATGAACTGGATTTGCTCCATCATATGCTAGCTCCTCTCTTGAGACCCTTAAAGTCTAGCACTTTCGAGAACTGTGTCAACCTTTTAGATTATTTTTTGTTTGTTGTGTTATAATCTTTTTGTAACCTTTAAGATTAGGAGGATTAAATTATGAACGAATCTATGCGAGATCTGCTGGCTCAGAGATTGCCTGAACTTTTGAAAAAATCCGGGGCTTCCCGCAAGGAACTAGCGGCCTTCTGCGGTGTTTCAGAGAACACCGTTTCTGCCTGGGTGCGCGGCCTGAAGACTCCGCGTCCTGAAAAGATGTCCAGGCTTGCGGAGTTCTTTAATATCAAAGCTACCGACCTTATAAGCCATTCTTTAGACAGGGAGCTGCATCCCGTACGCTTTCTTCCGCTTATCTCACCTAACGGCGCCATTGTTGACTCTACCGTTCCAGGCAGCTATGGTGCTCTGGCCGAGGGAATAGATGCCGACTATGTATGGATCTGCCCGGATGATTCCATGCATTCCGCGGGCATCTGTCGCGGGGATGTGTGTCTGATCAAGGGTTCCAGCGCTGTCCGTGCTGGGCATCCGGCTCTGATCGTGCTGGACGGCTGCACGATGATCCGCTTCCTGGAACAGTTTGAGTCAGCCATGTATATCCGTCCAGCGTATCCTTGCCTGCAGGGTGTTCTGCTCACGGGTGACTGGTCTTCCAGGCTCCGCATTCTGGGCTATATTAAGGCGCTCAGGCGCGAATGGAGGCGAGGCTAAATGTCTGTATCTAAAGATAAGAAACGCGGCACCTGGCTTTATCATGGCTATTATCGAGATGCTACGAATGCGCGCCGGCAGTACTGCCGTCGTGGCTTTGAAACAAAACGAGAGGCAAAAGAGGCAGAGCATGCCTTCCTGGAGGCTTCTGTCAAGGTTCGCCCTTCCATTACCCTGGACGAGCTGGTTCTTCGATATCACGAAGAATACGAGATCATGGGAATCAAAGAGGCGACCCTTATATCAAATGAAAGCTATTATCGCAATCATATCCAAGAAAACCTTGGAAGAGTTCAGCTCTCAAAGTTTACCGCTCCGCTTGTCACACAGTTCATGTCCAGCGTTGCAAAGCGTAAGCAAAAAAACGGCACCCCCTATTCTGTTGCAACGATCAACAAAACGAAGGAAGTGCTGTCTAAATACTTGAGCTATGCCATGCGTCTTGGCTTTATCGACTATAACCCCTGCATGGCCGTCGGTCGCTTCAAGCGTCCCTCTGATTATAACACAAAGGCCCCGAACTTCTGGGAAGTAAAAACGTTTAAGTATTTTCTTTCCTGTGTGGACGAGCCTTTCTGGGCGGACGTGTTTACGTTCCTCTTTGAGACGGGCGTGCGAGAGGGTGAGTTCCTCGCCCTGCAGTGGTCTGATGTTGACCTTGGTGCCGGCACGATCAGCATAAAGAAAACACTGACCTATAAAACCCTGGACCGCGGCTGGGCTCTCACGTCTCCAAAGACGAAGAATTCAATCCGCCGTATTGATCTGCAGGATTCGCTCCTGGAGCTCCTGCGTCGCCGTTACGCTGCGTCTTCCTGCGTGGATGGATTCTCGCCTGACTTCTTTGTGTTTGGCGATGTAGCGCCCATGTCGCGCCAGAAACTGGCATCAAATCTAGACAAGTATATCAGGCTCGCTGGGGTTCCGCGTATCACACCTCACGGCTTCCGTCATTCCCATGCTTCATATCTGATCCGTTCTGGAAAGATAGACGATCAACTCATCGCTGACCGTTTGGGCCACACTGTCGAAGAAATGCGCAAGACATACGCTCATATTTACGAGGAGTCCAGGCATGATCTGAAGTCAATTCTGAATGAAATATTTTGATTTTGTGTATCATTTGTGTATCACGAAAAATAAAAACCGCATAAATATGCGGTTTTCTGGGTGTTTATGGAGCTGACGGGAGTCGAACCCGTGTCCAAGAGTAGTCCCACATTCAAGCTTCTACAGTTTAGTTCACTGTTAGATAAGACAACGAACAAGTCAGTGAACACACATTCGTTGAATTTGTCTATTCATTTTCATGCATTTCCTATAGACATTAGAAACACCCTATCCACGTGGTCCTGGCATACCAGGTGCGAATTATAATCAGTGGCCGATCATAAGACTGTGCTATGCTGCGTAATTGTTACGACTTAGGCAAAAGCGTAGTTAACGTTATTGTTAGCGTTTAAATTTAATTGATGATTAGGTCATCACTCCACTGCAGCCTGAATCAAACATAAACCTGTCGAAACCATGACAACCCCATGAATGATACATGCATACTATAGCATGTATCAATGAAATTTCAAGGCTTTCTCCATCTCTCTTTTCGCATCTCTGATCTTGTCAGACTGACGCTTATCATAGAGATTTTTACCTTTTGCTAAAGCAATTTCCAATTTAGCTCGACCATTCTTTAAATACATTCTAACAGGGACAACTGTATATCCCTTCATACGGATATTGTCATAGATCTTTCTAATTTCTTCTTTATGAAGTAATAGTTTACGATCTCTTTCTTCATCTACATTAAAAATATTTCCGTAACTATAGTTAGAAATATGCATTCCTTTAATCCATGCTTCCCCCTTATAGATACTGATATAGGAATCTTTAAACTGCACTTTACCAGCACGAATCGATTTAATTTCTGTTCCTGTTAACTGAATCCCACATTCATATCGATCTTCTAAGAAATAATCATGAGAAGCTCTTCGATTGAATACTACTGTTTTTTCTTTACCGTTTCTTTCTGCCATTGCTTCTCCTTCTTTCTTTTGATCTACGAACATGTTTTCTACTTGTTGTGGAACGCTTGCGGCTAGGTGTATTGCGACTTGTAGATCCATTCTTTCCAACAAGCACAAAATCCACTTCACCTTTCATCTTATTCGCATCAATACACATTACTTTAACTTTCATACCAACACGATAACAACGATGTGTACGATTACCAATGAGTTGCATACGATCTTGATCATAGCTATAGAAGTCATCATGCATTGCATTCACACTCACAAGACCTTCTATTGTATTATCAAGCTGCACATAAAAACCATATGCCTGAACACCTGTAATAATACCTTCTGCTTTTTCATTTAAATGATCCAGCATATATTCAGCTTTCTTCATATCATCACAGGCATATTCTGCATCTGTACTAGCTTTTTCTCTTTCAGAAGCCTGTTCTGCGTATTCACTGCATTTCTCTTCATCCATTTTCCTTTGTTCAAGATCCAGACAGCCTTCAAATGAGTATTTCCTTAACATTCTATGTACTGCTAAATCCGGGTATCTACGAATTGGAGATGTGAAATGTAAATATTCCTCTTCTGCCAGACCAAAATGTCCAACACAAGCATTGTCATATTTTGCCTTTGACATGCACCGCAATAGCATCATACTCAATACAGGATATTCACTACTGTTTTTTACAGACTCTAAGTATCTTTGGATTACATTTGGATGAATATCTCCCTTTGGAAGCACAAGCTTATGACCAAGCAATTCAGATACACGTACAAATTCACGAATTCTCTTTTGTTGAGGTTCCTCATGAATACGATAAACACTTGGAATTTCCTGCCACTTCATAAAGTTGGCAACAGAAACATTCGCCGCAATCATACAGTCCTCAATCATTTCTTCCGCATGACCTCTTGTTCTTGGACGTACATCTGTTGGATGACCATCTACATCAACAATGATTTCACTTTCTACAGAATCAAATTCAATTGCACCTTTATGTATTCTTTGCTTACGAATTGCATCTGCACAATCTCTTAGCACAAAAAACAAATCACCGAGATGTTCATATTCTTTTTGCACTCTCTGATTTCCATTCAAGATCTTATTAACATTGTTATATGTCATTCTCTCTGTAGAGCGAATCACAGATGGATACACTTCATAATCCACAATATTACCATCAAGATCAACATTCATATCACATGTTAATGCAAGTCTTTCTACATGTGGATTTAATGAACAGATACCATTACTCAATTCATGAGGAAGCATTGGAACAACACGATCCGTAACATATGTAGAAAAACTTCTCTTTAATGCTTCTGTATCCAAAGCAGAACCTTCTTTGACATAATGAGATACATCCGCAATGGAAACTTTCAGATTATATCCATTGTCTGTTCTACAAACTGATACCGCATCATCAAAATCTTTAGAAGAATCCCCATCAATTGTAACTGTAACAACATCTGTAAGATCCCTTCTATTCTTTTTCTCTTCTTCCTGAACTGTTTGTGGAATATTACGAACTTCCGCCATTACTTCTTCAGGAAATTCTGGTTGAATATCATGATCAAGAAGTACAGAAAGAATATCCACACCTGGATCATCTTTATACCCAATCTTCTTCACAACTTCAACAGCCATAACTTTTCCATAGCTGACAATATTACAAATTACTTTCATTCCATCAATTGGAGTAAAAGAATCATTCTTTAATACTTTAATTGTCTGTTGTTGGAGTTTTTCATCATCAGGAACAAATACCAATCCACGACTCTTTTGAAGGTATGTACCAATGATATGTTCTCTAGAACGTTTAATAACTTTAACAACTTCTCCATACGTTTGCCAAGGAAAACACTTTACAAGAACAGTATCTCCATGCAATGCAGATTTCTGGCTCTTTGCATCCACACGGATAGAATCTCTATCTTCCAGATCAATAAAGCCCATCCCTGCTTTGTTGATAGAAATTTTTCCTTCAACAATTCCAGCCTGTTCTCTATTTTGATATTGCCCACCTTCAGATTTAAACAACTGCCATTCATTGACCAAATCATCCAATGCATTACTTAATGCACTGATTTCTTCATCTGAATGCATCATAAAAGAATCTGCGATATCCGTAAATTTTCTTTTTCCTTTTGGATGTTCATCAACATACTTTAATATTTTTTCTTTTAATTCTTCCATATATTTCACTTAAAATAAAAGCCGGCTGAAAACCGGCACTTTTTAAACAAGACGAATAATAATTACTAATGCAAAGAAGATAATTCCTAATACTAAAGTAAAATTAGAAATCACTTTTTCACTTCCTCTTTCTTTTACATTTGCAAATAAGTTCAATCCACCATTACCAGTGAATGCACCTGACATACCATCTGTTTTACCACTCTGCAATAATGATAAAATAATCATTAGAGCAGATACAATCATTAAAATTGCATCAAGCATGAATAGCTCCTTTCGTGCGCTTAGAAATTATAACACTGCTTTTCATCCTATGCAATGTTAAGAACCATAGGAACAACCGTTGTCACAACCCTTTGCTGCATTCTCTTCCTGTGCCTGTTTAATCACAAGTGCATCTTTTGTCAACGTATCTTTTAACGCGTTAACTTTTTCACTTGTCCAATAATCCTTGACTGAAATTACATCTGTATCATTCGTATTGGACTCACCGTTCCACGAAATAATTTCACCGTTTTTTATGAAGACGACCAAAGGTACATAGATCAATGGTTTACCATCATTATCATATAAGACAATGTCTGGATCATCACTCTTGTTATGATCAATCAATAACTGTGCAATTTCATCATAGAAAGATCGATCATTTTGCTTATCATTCCGTGCATTATAATAGTTGGCACGCATTTCAGAATTTTCTAACACTTCATTCAGCATTGGAATATATGCCTGACACCAAGGACACTCAGGAAAACTAAAGTAAAGAATTCCTGTACCATGTTCAATAAATGATTTCAAATCCTCTTTCTTCATAATGTCAAAAGCATTTTCATCTGGAAGATTATCATAAATATCTGTCAGAACAACATCACTGTTTTCTGAACCATCCGTTTGTTTGGTGCTTGTTGATGTTGAAGGATTTGCTTGAGAACAGCCACTCAACAATATTCCCATACATAATAATGTTAAAAAAATCTTTTTCATTTTTTCACCTCATGAAACATTCTACCGATGTTTTGTAAATCTTTCAATGTATGCACAGATAAACACTCTGAATTTTATGTGAAAACCAAAAAAGATGCTTACCCAAAGGATAAGCATCTCATAGATCCGAAATAGAATTATTCAGCTGAAGAAAGAGCCTTAACGTTGTAGAAAGCTTTTCTTCCACGGAATTCAGCAACATCACCAAGTTCTTCTTCAATTCTCATTAACTGGTTGTACTTAGCAATACGATCTGTACGGCTCATAGAACCTGTCTTGATCTGTCCTGCATTGACACCAACTACGAGATCAGCGATTGTGCTGTCTTCAGATTCACCAGAACGGTGGGAAACAACAGCTGTATACTGAGCTTCCTTAGCCATTTCGATAGCATCGAGTGTTTCTGTTAATGTACCAATCTGGTTAACCTTGATCAATACAGAGTTAGCAACACCAAGTTCGATACCCTTCTTGATGAATGTTGTGTTTGTAACGAATAAGTCGTCACCAACTAACTGAACCTTGTCACCAAGTCTTTCAGTTAACTTCTTCCATCCATCCCAGTCATTTTCAGCAAGACCATCTTCGATGGAGATTAATGGATACTTCTTTGTCCATTCTTCGATCATGTCGATCATTTCGTCAGAAGTCTTTTCACCCTGACCGGACTTAGAAAGTTCATACTTACCTGTTTCAGGATTGTAGAATTCACTAGAAGCAAGGTCCATAGCGAAGCAGATATCTTCACCAAGTTTGAAGCCAGCAGCTTCAACAGCTTCCTTCATGAGTTCTAGAGGTCCTTCATTCTTGAGTTCTTCAAGTGGTCCAGAACCATTAGCTAATGAAGAAGGAGCATATCCACCTTCATCACCTACACCTGTGTCATAACCATACTTCTTAAGAACCTTCTTAAGAGCGTGGAAAGTCTGAGCACCCATACGAACTGCTTCGTGAAGGGACTTAGCACCAACAGGCATTAACATATATTCCTGGCAGTCAACTGTACTATCAGCATGAGAACCACCATTTAATACGTTCATCATTGGAACTGGTAATACCTTACCATTTGTACCACCGATGTACTTGTAAAGTGGAAGACCACAAGAATCAGCAGCAGCTCTAGCAGAAGCTAAGGATACAGCTAATGTAGCGTTAGCACCAAGGTTGCTCTTGAATTCTGTACCATCGAGATCGAGCATTGTCTTATCGATCAAAGCCTGATCAAATACGTTTAGTCCGAGAACAGCTGGAGCAATCTTTTCGTTAACGTTAGCTACAGCCTTTAATGTTCCCTTTCCATCAAATCTATCCTTGTCGCCATCACGAAGTTCGAGAGCTTCTCTTTCACCTGTGGAAGCGCCTGATGGAACGATTGCACGTCCCCATGCACCGGATTCAGTTGTTACTTCACATTCTACTGTTGGGTTACCACGAGAGTCTAATACTTCACGTGCGTGTACTTCAGCAATTGGATCTACAAAATTAGGCATCTTATAATTTCCTCCTATGATTACCTATATATTTCAAGAGATTTACTCTTTGAAATCTTACTTAGTTGCGTCAACTAATTCCTTGAATGAATCAACCTTCAAGGAAGCACCACCGATTAATGCACCATCGATGTCTTCACAAGCCATATATTCCTTAATGTTGTTTGGCTTTACAGAACCACCATACTGAATACGTACAGCTTCAGCTGTAGCTTCATCATAAAGGCTCTTAACTGTTTCTCTAACGAGCTTGCAGCACTTTTCAGCTGTTTCAACGTCAGCAGACTTACCTGTACCAATAGCCCAGATTGGTTCATAAGCGATAACAAGTCTAGAAACTTCATCACTTGTTAAACCTTCAAGAGATTCCTTGATTTCTGTGGATACTACTTCAGCTGTCTTGCCAGCATCATATTCAGCTTCAGTTTCACCTACACAAAGAATAGGTGTAATACCAGCAGCAAATAATCTCTTAGCCTTAGCTGCACAATGTGCAGAAGTTTCAGCATAGTATTCTCTTCTTTCAGAGTGACCAATGATGCAGTATGTAATACCAACTTCCTTAAGCATTGGTACAGAAACTTCACCTGTGTATGCACCTGAATCTAATTCATTGCAGTTTTCAGCAGCAACCTTGATTGCACCAGCATTTTCAACTGCAATTGCTAAATCAACATATGGAGCGCCGATTCCATATTCAGCAGCTTCATCACCTGTTACATAACCCTTGATACCTTCGAAGAATTCTTTTGCTTCGCTAGGTGTCTTGTTCATTTTCCAGTTTCCGAAGATAATTGGTTTTCTTGTCATGTCTATATTACTTCTCCGGGATAATTGCTACACCCGGTAACTCCTTTCCTTCCATGAATTCTAAAGAAGCTCCACCACCTGTAGAGATGTGAGAGAACTTATCAGCAAATCCGAGGTTCTTAGCTGCACTTGCAGAGTCACCACCACCAATAATTGTAGTAGCACCTTCAAGAGAAGCGATTGCCTTACAAACTTCAATTGTACCGTTTGCATATTCAGGCTTTTCGAATACACCCATTGGTCCATTCCAGAATACAGTCTTAGCACCTTCTAATTCCTTAGTGAATAATGCAACTGTTTCTGCACCAATATCGAGACCCTGGTAGCCATCATCAACTGCACCAGACTTGACTGTCTTGATATCTGTAGCGTTGTCGAATGCATTAGCTTCAACTGTATCTACAGGAAGGAATAACTTTCCTGCACCCTTTTCCATGAATTTCTTAGCGAGGTCTTCCTTATCAGCTTCTAATAAAGAATCACCAATCTTGCCGCCAACAGCAGCAGAGAATGTATAAGACATACCGCCACCGATCAATACCTTATCAGCAATCTTTAACAGGTTTTCAATAACACCGATCTTATCAGAAACCTTAGCACCACCAAGAATAGCAACGAATGGTCTCTTAGGATCATTTAATGCACCACCTAGTACATTGAGTTCCTTTTCAACAAGGAAACCAACAGCAGCGCAGCCTTCTGGCAAGTTGCTTGGAATACCTACTGTAGAAGCATGAGCTCTATGAACAGAACCGAATGCATCTTCTACGAATAAGTCACCTAAAGATGCCCAATATTTACCTAATTCAGGATCATTCTTGGATTCACCCTTTTCATAACGAGTGTTCTGCATAAGAACGATAGAACCATCTTCCTGAGCCTTAACAGCAGCTTCAAGTTCTTCACCACGTGTTGCGTTAACAAACTTTACAGGAGCGCTCTGTAGTCCAGCTAAGCAATCAGCAACAATGCTCATATCATTCTTAGCCTTATCTTCTTCTGTCTTAATCTTTCCTAAGTGAGAAAGTAATAAAACCTTAGCTCCATTTTCTGTTAAATAGTTAATCGTTGGCAGTGCAGCTCTGACACGATTATCATCAGTAATCACACCATTTTTGTGTGGAACGTTGAAGTCTACACGAACAATAACGTGCTTACCTCTAACATCAAGATCTTTTACTGTAATCTTAGACATGTAAAAAAATTCCTCCTAATTTCTGCCATCATTATACCACCCACTAGTCTTGAAAAAAAACACAAAAAACAAATTTTGTGTAATAATTCACGAATTTTTTTCATTCATATCACTTTTCATTCATGCCTCCTGTTTCTGAAAGCCTTTTCAAATTTAGAATATCCAAAATTGGTTGAGGTTTTGACATATTGTAAAATAATATGATGTTCATGAGGTCTTGAAGGAAAATCAACGT
>QQXM01000062.1 GCA_014610835.1 Erysipelotrichaceae bacterium 7770_A6 | reverse complement strand
AGAAAATAAAAATAGCTTTAGAAGGCATAAATAAGCCTTTTGAAGCTATTTTTTGCTTTGCAGCTGATTATCGTAACATTTACTTCTTATCCTTTGTGGATCTGATAACTGTTCTCAGCTTTGATTTTTTAACAATCTGTGTGTCTGTTCTGAAGCCTGCATTTTCATGCAGCGCATCAGTCAGTTCGGTTCTTGTATATGATGGAATGTATCCCATTTCACCAATGTTTGTAAGTTTCATCTCTGACAGAGTATTTACAATCTGCGTCACTGTATACTTATTCTTCAGTTGATATTCAAGAATTCTGTATACAAGAAGGGCAATGAAACATGTCAGAAAATGCGCCTTGATTGCCTTCTCTGTCGATACATATACAGGTCTTGATCTGAATTCTGTCTTCATGATGCGGAAGCATTCCTCTATCTGCCATCTTCTTTTGTTTATCGCTATGATCTGTGAAGGATCATCATCAATATCTGTAATGACCGCATAGAATCCGTCATACATTTCTTCATTCGCTATTGCCTCTTCATTCAGTGTGGCTATGACATTATCTGCCACCTCACTGCTGCCGGTGACATGTATCTCTTCTATGAATCTGGCAGGATCGTTAGGATTCTTTCTGTTTTTTCTGATCTTTCCGTCTGCTGTGATCATCTTTTTGGCACGTTCAATCTGTCCTTCTCTGATTTTTCTCTGGTAGTCTCTGTATTTTGGAGAGAATGTAACGATGACTGTTTCTTCCATTGCACCGTTTACAACAGGTATCTCCTTGTAGTAGACCGTATTGAATACTTCCGGATCGGACATGTCAAGATTTCTGAGGTCGATGAATCTGTCTGAACCGAGCTTTCTGTACTGCTGAGGATTCAGTGCAGTTTCTCTGTCTTCGGCCCTGAGCTTTTTCAGTGACTGCGTGATCACATATGATCTGTTGCCGATATCATTGAACTGACGGTTTGTCTTTGATCCAAGCCCTGAATCTGAGCAGAATACAAACTTTGAGCAGTCAAAGTCACGGATAACCTTCTGCTCGAGAGGTTTCAATGTTGTCTGCTCATTCTGATTTCCAGGATAGATGTCAAAGGCAAGCGGAAATCCGTCTGCATCCATAAACAGACCAAGTCCAACTATAGGAGAAGGACGGTGTTCCTTGCTTTTGCCGTATTTTCTAAGCTCATCTTCCTGTTCAATCTCAAAGAAGAAGTTGGTGCAGTCGTAATAGAGTACAGACTGGTTGCGGCTGTGCAGAAAATTTGAATTGCGGTAGAGATCGCTCTGTATGTAGTCAGATTCATCTGCCAGAATCTGAAGTGCATCATAGACATTGTCCAGAGAATATTTAGGAGCTTCCAGAAGGGATTGGCAGTAGGAGTATGAAGACTTTTTACTGGAAGGATTAAGGATGCGTGCATATATGAGATCTGTAAGAATCGCATGGATATCATATCTGAATCTGTGTCTTCCTCTGATGTTTCTGCAGATGTTGTCAATTCTCAGATCAGTGCAGATCTTCTGAAGGAAGAGATAGCCACAGTTGAAGGAACGCTGCTCATTGATGCTGATGAGATTCTTCGGAGAAAGAGTGACCTGGATGGATTCGGATTCAGCCTTGTGCTGTTCAGTGGCGATGCGGGCCTGTTCCTTTGCCCACTTCATAACTTCATCACGGTCATCTGTACCGAGCTTTTCCTTGAGTTCTCTTAAAGTACCAAGCTTTTTATAGATTCTGGAAGTACTTTTGCCGTTCTTGTCGATATAGGCATAGTTGATATAGAAAGATTCAGAATTCTTGGATTTTGTAGTAGTAACACGCATAATATTCACCCTTGAATATTGTATCACAGAATACAATAAAATACGATAAACAAATACATAAAATTTGACAAAAATAAGCATAAAAAAACGTGGTAAATAAGCCACGATCTTAAATTCGATATTTTTTACAACTCCTAAACTCCCG
>QQXM01000061.1 GCA_014610835.1 Erysipelotrichaceae bacterium 7770_A6 | reverse complement strand
ATATTTCATCAAAAAAAGAGCCTTACCTGTTGCCAGGTAAAACCCTATATTATTGATTTTGCTTAACTTAATGACATTGACGTTGCGTTCTCTATTTTTACTTGTTTCTGTATACAATTCTACCGTTTGTTAGATCGTATGGTGAAATTTCAACCTTTACTTTATCTCCAGGTAGAATTCTAATGTGATGGATTCTGAGCTTACCTGCGAGTGTAGCACGGATATCCATTCCATTCGTTAGCTTTACTTTGAATGCGTTAGAAGCGATTTCTTCAACGACACCTTCCATCTGGATTGCATCTTCCTTACTCAAGACTGATTCCTCCTTTGTTTTTGTTCCTATGAGATAATACCATATTTATGTGTGTTTTGCACACTTTTTATGCATCTTTTGGATGACGTTCTTTATAAGAAGTTTCACATCCACAATAATCCTGTCGATATAAACAATAGTCATCACAGATCTTTTCGGATTTTAGAGCACCATTGGCTTTCTTGAAATCTGATACAAAATATTTAGTATGATCATATTGCTTTTGAAGATTCAAACCAATTTCATTGATTTTCTGAGAATCTTTCTGACGAGAGAATGTCATAACAGTAGTGAAATAATCAAAGTGATTTGTATTTGCATATGCAAATGCATGATTCATTCGCTCTGCATAACAGCCAAAACAGCTTTTCCATCCTTCTGGATCGTTGCTTCGATTTTTTAAAATCGTAGAAGCATACGTATCATAGTCATATGGTTCTACAATTAATGGAATCTCGTCATGCCATCTTTCTTTCAGATATCGTTTTAATTCATTTAAACGATGATCATGTTCTTCTTTTGGCCAGATATTGGAGTTGTTGTACATGATCGTTACATCGAATCCATTTTCCTTTAAGAAATCAATTGGCCAGCATGCACATACAATACAACATACATGAAGTACGATGGAAGGAGAACGATCTGGATGTTCCTTTTTGAAACATTCAATTTCTTTTAAAGATTCTTTGTAGAAATTTCGTTTGTTTGAAGATTTACGAGAGAATATATAATCAAGATATTCCTGTTTATCTTTTTCATTCATTTGTTAATAACATGCAGTCACCAAATGAGAAGAAACGATATTGTTCTTTGACTGCTTCCTTATATGCATTCATAACATTTTCATATCCAGCTAAGGCACAGATCATCATAATCAGAGTACTCTTAGGCAGGTGGAAGTTTGTCAGCATGCCATCAATTGTATGATACTTGTAGCCTGGATAAATGAACAGCTTTGTTTCTAAGGAGCATTCTTCAAACTTGCCATATACATTCCATACAGATTCCAATGTTCTAACAGATGTTGTGCCAATTGCAAAGATTCTTCTGCCTTCTGCTTTTGCCTTGTTCAATGTATCTGCAGCTTCCTTGCTCATCATGCATACTTCTGCGTGCATATCATGATCTTTCACGTGTTCTGTGTCCATTGGTCTAAATGTACCAAGTCCTACATGTAATGTAACGTCAACAATCGTTACCCCCTTTGCCCGTAAGGCATCAAAGATTTCTTTTGTGAAATGCAGACCAGCAGTAGGAGCAGCAGCACTGCCTTCAATTTTGGAATAGACTGTCTGATAGCGTTCTGGATCATTGAGCTTTTCATGAATGTATGGAGGTAAAGGTACTTCTCCTAACTGATCTAGAATCTCATTGAAGATACCAGTGTAGATCATCTTGAACTTACGTAAGCCCTTATCTCCAATTTCAACGCACTTTGCTTTGAGTCTGCCATCATGGAAAGATACGACAGTATCAATTTTTACAACCTTTGCATTTCCCACAAGACATTCCCAGATATCATCTTCCATTTGTTTAAGGAGTAATAATTCAACATGTGCACCTGTTTCTTCTTTTGTGCCAAATAGACGGGCTGGAATCACACGTGTGTTGTTTCTGACAATGACATCTCCTGCATGGAAATAGTCAACAATATCATAGAAATGCTTATGTTCATATTCACCTGTAGGAATATGCAATACCATCATTCTACTTGTTTTACGATCTTTCAAAGGTGTCTGTGCGATTAATTCTTCTGGCAGATCATAATCAAAATCTGTTGTTTTAATATCATTTAAGTCCATATTAGAATCCTCTTTCATCAAATTTCATTGTTGCAAGCTTCTCTGCTTTAAATTCATTGAAACGATCTTCTTTGATCGCTGTACGCGCATCTTCCATCAATTTAATCAAGAAACGAATGTTATGGATAGAGAATAATCTTGTACCAAAACCTTCATTTGCACGACACAGGTGATTTAAGTATGCACGTGTATAGTTGCGACATGTATAACAGTCGCATTCTTCATCTAGAGGTCTGAAGTCTTCTTTGTATTGAGCCTTACGAATATTGATTCTTCCATGAGAAGTCATCAACGTTCCGTGACGTGCAATACGTGTAGGCAGTACACAGTCACACATATCAATATTCATGCTTACCGCATCTAATAAATCGTTGACTGCACCAACACCCATTAAATATCGTGGCTTATCAAATGGAAGTACTTCCTGAGACATCTGTACCATTTTACGGAATGTTTCCTTGTCTTCACCAACAGATGTACCGCCAATGGCGTATCCTGGAAAATCCATTTCGACAAGCTTTTCAGCACAGTAGTGACGGAGATCTTCATATTCACCACCTTGAACAATACCAAAGATACCTTGTTCATCTGGTCTGGTATTGGCATTTTTTCCTCTTTCAGCCCAGCGTAATGTTCTTTCCATACTCTTTTTAGCGTATTCATATGTTGCAGGGAAAGGAATGCATTCATCAAAGCTCATCATGATATCAGCACCAATCTTATTCTGAATCTGGATGCTCTTTTCAGGAGAAAGGAACATCTTATCTCCGTTTAAGATATTTCTGAATTCAACGCCTTCTTCTGTAATCTTGCGTGTTTTGGCAAGAGAGAATACCTGGAAACCACCAGAATCCGTCAGCATTGGTCCAGGATAGCGCATGAAGTTCTGTACGCCGCCAGCCTTGGCAACGATATCTTCTCCAGGACGCAGCCATAGGTGATATGTATTGGCAAGTACGATACCACTTCCCATTTCTACAAGTTCTTCTGGGGAAATGAATTTTACAGTTGCCTGTGTACCTACAGGCATAAACATTGGTGTTTCCACATCACCATGTGGTGTATGCAAGATTCCTGTTCTTGCACCTGAGTTTTTATCTATGTGTGTAATCTCAAATGTAATTGGGTTCATTGTTTATTTTTCCTTTTTTTCAACCTTATAAGTATAACAAATTCTTTTGATATGCACGAGACCACATGATGTTATAATACTATACGTATGAAATCACAAGTCATTAGATGCAGAAATCTGCCAAAAAATCCAAAAACATATGAAAAGATCATCAACGTAAAACCAGTTGGTCTATTGATTGTCACTTTGATTGTTGGTGTTTTAATTACAATATTGAAACCGTATCTTGCAATGAGCGGGATATCCATGATTGTTTTATCATTGTTTTGTCTGATTGTAATGCCAGATCGTGATTTATGTAAATTTACAAAGGATTACCTTGTTTTATACAACAGGCATAATCGAGATGAGTGTTCTCTTATATATTGGGATGAAGTTGTATCGTGGCATTATGAATGGTATAAAACATATGATCAGCTTGTCATTGAAATGATTGATGGCTCAACGGAAATTCAGGATATGTATTCCATTGGTTCCATTAAGAAAAGCATGAATCATCATATCCCAGGAAAAATGAAAAAGAACAAGCATTTTAGAAAGGACCAGAGATGAAATATCAAGATAGTGAAGGCGTAGAAATTGCGAAGCAGCAAATGATTGCAGAAAAAGATGTAGATGCGATGAGTGAAATATTTGATATGTTTGGAGATTCTACTAGACTAAAGATTATGAATGCGTTGTTTGCACATGAATTGTGTGTAAGTGATCTTGCTTCCTTGCTGGAGATGAGTACATCAGCAATTTCTCATCAGCTCGCAAATTTAAAAAAGACAAAACTTGTCCGTACTAGAAAAATTGGAAAAATGGTCTATTATTCTATGGCAGATGAACATATTGAAAATATATACCGTATGGCATTAGAACATATTCATGAAAAATAGAAGGAAGTGGTGAAAATGAGTTTGAAATGTAGAGAATGCAAAGAATGTAATGGAATCGCATGCAGGGGAGAAATCCCAGGACTTGGCGGGAAAGACACAGGAAGATCTTTTATTCGAAATGCCGAAAAAATGAAAGAAGTAAAGATCAATCTGGATGTTTTATGCGATGATGCACCAATTTTTACAGAAGCAGAAATCTTATCACAAAAGATGGCTGCTCCAATTTTTGTTGCACCGGTTGCTGGTATTAAAGGAAATTATGGTGCGGATATCAGTGAATATGACTATAACTGTAATGTTTTAAAAGCATGTGAAGATACAGGAATTGTTGGATTTACAGGAGATGGAATTGATCTTGAAAACTTGTTTGCTTTACCTGCACAGGCTGTCAATGATCATGGTGGAAAAGGAATTGTTACAATCAAGCCATGGATTAAAGAAGGTGTAGATGCACGTATTGATGTATTGAAAGACAAGAAGTTCATGGCTGTTGCGATGGATGTTGATGCAGCTGGTCTTCCTTTACTAAGAGCAGGCAAGACACCAGTTGAAAACAAGAATGCTGAAAAGCTGAGATATGTGAAAGAAAATTTGAATAAGCCATTTATTGTAAAAGGCGTGATGAGTGTACATGCTGCACTTGTCGCAAAAGAAGCAGGTGCTGATGCAATTGTTGTCAGCAATCATGGTGGAAGAGTTCTGGATGACTGTAAAGCTACAATTGAAGTATTGCCTGAAATCGTGAAAGCTGTTGGCGATGATATGACAGTATTTGTTGATGGTGGTATCCGTAGTGGTATGGATGTATTTAAGTGTCTTGCATTAGGTGCAGATGGTGTTCTTGTTGGCAGACCATTTGCATTGAGCTGTGTGAAGGGTGGAAGCGAAGGTCTTGAAAAAACAATTCGTTTATATATTGATCAATTACAGTCAACAATGCGTATGACAGGTTGTCATTCTATCAAAGATATTGATGCTTCTAAAGTGAGCTTTTGAAAATGAATGAATAAATTTTCACAAAAACAGTAAGAGGTTACATTGTGGAAAATAAGATAAGAAATAATGTAGTTTATCTTGTTTACTTTTCATATAGTCTCAAGTAAAATGATTCATGGAGTGTGAAGTTTAAAATGAAAGAATTTGAAAACAATGCCCTTTTCTGGCAGAAAGTTGATAGTTTGTTCTTGTCTGGCACAAAAACATTGATGAAGAAAAAAGGAGAACATCACGATACATACAACAATCTTGTTTATCCTGTAGATTATTCACGTATTGTTGATATGAAGAGTCCTTCTGCTCACGGTGTTGCGGTATATATGGGAAGTGGAAACAGAAACAGTGTAACTGGTTTGATCGTAGCCGCAGATATTCTTGAAAAAGAATTAGATGTTAAATTACTTGCAGGTTGTACAGACGAAGAAATTGAAGATGTACTTCGCTATCTCAACCAGACAGAGTTCCAGAAAACAATTGTAATCAGAAGAAATTCTGTTGTTCCTGAATGGGCGCAGGGAGATAACTAATAAAAACCGGGTTAACCGCCAATGTCATTAAGTTAAGGCAAATAAATTCTTAGTGATATTAATTGGGAATTCAAGAAAACAAATCTTTAGCGAAAGTTAGCAGCTTTTCCATAAGATTTGTTTTTTAATTCCTGAAATCATTGATTTTCAGGCATAACGGAAATGCCAGTTGTACTTTTCTTAAAATTTTACTGGTGCTTGGGTTCCAAAAAAAGAATGCAAATTCCGTTTTTATACCTTGAAGGATTATAAGCAATCATAATCAATTCCAACTTTCTTTAGAAAATAATACATCTATTTTTCCAGAATATATTTGATATGTTTATAAATATAGAACTTGAAAAAAAAGAAAAATTTGCTATATTGTAGATGGCTAGAAAAGCGATAAGCCAACGAACTCAAAAAAGGAGACTGTGACAGCAGTCTCCTTTTTCAATGCCTAGGCTGATCGACTATTTTTTATTTCCAGTTCCATCCAGCCATTTGCAGATGTAGTAAGAAATCACACTTGCTACGACAGAACTCAGAAAAGCGATAATATACTCCAACGTACTCACCTCCTTTCCAGAGGTCGGTAGGAAGTCGACAAAATAATGATATCAGAAAGAAGGCCACTGGTCCTATGAATAGAGAATGTAATCAAAAAAAGGTAAAAAAATTGGCTATATTAGCAAAATGGTGAACATATTTTAATATTGTACGAATATATGGACAGTAACAACAATTAAGCAGCATT
>QQXM01000060.1 GCA_014610835.1 Erysipelotrichaceae bacterium 7770_A6 | reverse complement strand
AACGTTGATTTTCCTTCAAGACCTCATGAACATCATATTATTTTACAATATGTCAAAACCTCAACCAATTTTGGATATTCGTAATATCAAGGCCGCCGTTCTTTATGCCCTCGACAAAGGAGTGACGACTACACGCTGACACGGCGGCTTTAGGAGGGAGCCGCCATGAAGCACACTGACCGCCGACAAATTCAGACGATATTTCACTACCGTCAAAAAAAGCCCGGCCACCGGACAGGCCCCGTCTGGCAGCCAGTGCGAAAATTGTCACAATATAACTGAATACCGTGTTTTTTGCGCTCGAATAGCTTCATGCTGTCCGGGCGTTTTTTCATACCTATGGGGCCGGAACATCGGGCCAACATGGCCCGAACCTTGCCCCCGGTGCCGTTCCCCGCCACCTCGTTCAGATTTTCCCGCAAAAATCTGAACGGAGGAAAGGCCGATGGAAGTCACCATCAATTATAACGGACAAGCTGTGACCGTGGAGGTTACGCTGGAAGTCTATGAATTTCTTGACCGGGCCGATCACAAAACGGAGAACCTGTTCCATGAACAGCGGCGGCATTGGGATGGCCGGGAGTTTGACGAGTACATCATTACCACCGAGGGTGTAGGAGCCTACGGCGAAACGCCGGAGGAATACCTTTGCCGCATGGAAACGCTGGGCGAGCTGATGGCCGTCCTGGACACCTGCACCGAGGCCCAGCGCCGCCGGTTCCTGCTCTATGCGCTTGACGGACTGAGCCTTGCAGAGATCGGTGTGCTGTGCGGCTGCTCCAAAGTGGCTGTTTATCAAAGTGTGGAGGCGGTCAGAAAAAAATTTATAAATTTCTTTGAGAACAGGCTTAACGAATGACCTGTTTTCTGGCTACCAAGTGAAAGGGATTTTCCCTTATCCCAGCGAGGGGCGGACAGCGGACAAGCTGCCCGCCTCTCCGATTTTCAGGAGGTAAGCCTATGAAAACAATCAATCTGCGGTGGATGTATCCCCACTACCGGCATGACGAGTTTGTGGATGTTACGGACGAGGTATGGGCAGCGATGTATCAGGCCCAGCGGGAGATGGAGAACTATGAGCGTCGGAAAGTCTACCACCGCGCCTACTACTCTCTGGACGCATACAGCTGGCTGGAAAATTACGCGCTGGAACACAGCAGATCGCCGGAAGATATTTTGCTGGAACGAGAAGAAATGACCACCCGCCTATACCTGATTGCAGCTCTTCCGGTGGCTCTGGCTCATGCCACTCCGACACAAGCACGCCGTGTTCACGCCTACTATATTGCTGGTATCAAGCAGCCGGAAATCTCTCGGATAGAGGGCGTCCACAGCAGCAAGGTTAGCGTTGCTATCCGCCGGGGTCTGCGGAATATGCGCCGCTGCTATGATGGCCTTTTCCAAACAGAGTGAGGGCATGCCTATGCAGACCATCAATCTCAAACAATATTATCCATTTTGCAAAGAGGACATTTTTGTGGAGGTGTCCGATGAGATCGTCGAAGCGTTTCTTCTGGACAAGAGAGCCGAGGCCGCCAGAGATCGCAAGATGTTCCGGTATAAGGCGTTTTATTCCCTCGATTGTAACGATGGAATCGAAAATGCCGCCATCGGCTGGGCGCAGCCATCGCCGGAGGACTACCTGATAGAAAAAGAAGAATTAGCCGAATACGAAGAACTGATACGGCGATTGTACGAAGCCATTTCTTTCCTGCCGCCTATGCAGGCTCGCCGTGTCCATGCCCGCTATATGCTGGGTATGAAAGTGAAAGATATTGCCGCAATGGAGGGTATCACGCCATCACAGGCGGGAAAATCCATCCATGCCGCACTGCGGAGGCTGCGCCGATACTTTGCTCGACAGAAATGGACGGTCAATCTATGAGTATTTCCAAAGAAAAGAGGTGCCTGACATGAACGAAAAAATTACAGCCTACCCCCAAAAAGAAGAACGGGAGAAAGTCCTGAAGGAGATTCGGCAGCTTGAGAACCGCCAGAAGATTTTGAAGAACAAGCAGCGCAATGAGGAACGCAAGGCCCGCACCCGCCGCCTGATTGAGCGCGGAGCCGTTTTGGAGGGGATTTTCCCGCTGGCTCCCGACCTTTCCGGCGCGGAGGTCAAAGCATTTCTGATTGCCCTGTCCCATCTTCCGGGGGCTGCGGAATTGACTGCAAACCTGCCAAAATCCGGGGACACGCCATAAGTCCCTTGTTTACAAGGGCGCACTTATACACCGTTGCCGGTGTCGTGCGCCCTGCCGGGGGCTGTTGCGCTCTCCGAGCGCGATGGGGCGCTACACTCCCCAAACCCCTTGTGCGCCCCGCGCAGCCAGACACCCGCTTCGCGTCTGTCCGGCTCCACGGAGCCTGAATACCCCTTACCGAAAGGAGGTGCCACCCATAGATTTTTGTCATATTCCCGTTAGTATCATCAAGCGCAGCGAGGGCCGTTCCGCTGTTGCCGCAGCCGCCTACCGCAGCGGAACAAAGCTGACGAATGAATGGGACGGCCTTACCCACGATTACACCCGCAAGGGCGGCGTTGTCCATGCGGAGATCATGCTGCCCGCCCACGCCCCGCCGGAATTTGCAGACCGCTCCACCCTTTGGAACAGCGTGGAGCAAATCGAGAAAGCAAGGGACAGCCAGCTTGCCCGCGAGATCGAGGCAGCCCTGCCCCGTGAACTGTCCGATGAACAGCAGCTTGCCCTTGTGCGCGCCTATGTGAAGGACAACTTTGTAGACAAAGGAATGTGCGCCGACTTTGCTATCCATGACAAGGGAACCGGCAACCCTCATGTCCATATCATGCTGACGCTCCGGCCTTTGAAAGAAAATGGACAGTGGGGCGCAAAGTGCCGCAAGGCATACGATCTGGACGAGAATGGACAGCGTATCCCGGATGGGAAAGGCGGTTGGAAAAATCACAGAGAGGATACGACCGACTGGAACGATAAAGAAAATGTGGAGATTTGGCGGGCAGCGTGGGCGGCCTACACCAATCGGGCGTTGGAATCTGCCGGTAGACCGGAGCGCATTGACCACCGCAGCTACAAGCGGCAGGGCATTGATAAAATCCCCTCTGTCCACCTGGGGCCAGCGGCCAGCCAGATGGAGAAGCGCGGCATCCGCACCGACAAGGGAGAAGTCAACCGGCAGATCGCCGCCGACAATAAGCTGTTGAAAGAAATCAAAGCCCGTATTACCCGCCTCTACAACTGGTCTAAGGCCGAGGCGGAGAAGCCGGAGGGTCAGCAGCTCAGCATGATTGACTTGTGGGAGGCCCAGCAGCAGCTCAAGCGGCCCGACACCCGCACCGGCAAAATCCGGGCTTTACAGGAGAGCGCCGCCCTGTTCAGCTTTTTGCAGGCAAACGGCATCCAATCCATGCAGCAGCTCCATGAAAAAATCGCAGATATGAACACCCGTTACTATGACCTGCGGCGAGAGATCGTCAAGGCTGAGCGCCGGATCGCTGTCCTCACCGAGCGCGGGGAGATGTGGGCGCAGTACAACGAGTATAAGACTGTCCACAAGCAGCTTGCCAGGGTAAAGCCGGAGAAGCGGGAACTGTTCGAGCAGCGCCACAGCCGGGAACTGATCCTCTATGACGCGGCGGCCCGGTATCTGAAGGAACTAAAGGACAGCTGCGAGGAAATCACCCCGAAGGCATGGCAGCGGGAAATCGACCAGCTGACCGCCGGAAAGCAGACGGACACGCTTGCCATGAAATCCATGCGGAAGGATTTGAAAGCAGTTGAACAGCTCCGCAAAACCGCCGACCAACTGGCCCGGCAGGAACGGGACAAGCCCCGCGACCGGGGGCCGGAGCGGTAAAGGGTACGGCGCTTTGCCGACCCCTTTCAGGTGCGTCGCGTTTCACGACACCCTTTTGCACACAGAAAAAACGCCGTACAGGTTTCCCCATACGGCGGCAGATGGTTTATTTGCCGAACAAGTCGCTGTGCGACCCGGTGCGGGCAAGCGTCAGCACCAGCACATCATCCTCGATACGGTAAATGAGCAGCCAGTCCGGGAGAATGTGACATTCCCGATGGCCTGCCCAATCGCCGGACAGGTCATGGTCACGGTTCTTATCCGGCAGCGGTTCGCCCATCGACAGCAGCGCCACGACCTGTTCCAGCAATTCGATTTTCAGGCCGCGCTTGATTGCCCGCTTGTAGTCCTTTTTGAAACTGGTCGTGTACTTGACGGTATATTTGGTTTCTTTCATCTTTTCAGGTCAGCAAATAACTCGTCAAGGTCATTGTAGCCCTTTACAGACGGGTCTTTTGCAATCCTTTCCGCTTCCAGCATGGCAGCAACCGTTTCTTTGTTCGGCTGTTCCAGCTTCACCTCAAAGGGAATGCCGCCCTCACGAAGCGACTGGCGCATGAAGATGTTGAACGCCGTGGATAAATTCATGCCGAGTTCCGCAAACAGGGCGTCGGCCTGTGCCTTCAAATCCGCGTCCATGCGGATGCTGATGTTTGTGGTATTTCCAGCCATATCATCAACCCCTTTCTGCTGGTACTTTTAGTATATGCCATTTGCACGAAGAAAACAATACTTTGCACGAATATTTAACAGTAAATTCATTGAAGGAGGTCACTGTATGAAGCAAATTATTTTGCCCGTCACTATCCACCTGAATATCCGCCTGCCCCTTGCCCTCTTGCAGCCGGAATCGGCAGACGCGCCCACCGGCCCGGAGCCGGAGGCCCATGCCTGCCAGGGCTGCGGCAACTGCGGCGGGTGTGGGAAGTGCCAGCATGAAAAAAAGCAAGCCTGAACCCGTCCCCGTCATGGACTACCGCCAGTACCGCAGAGCGCGGCGGCTGGTACATGAGTGCTGCAACTATGACGGCGGCCACTGTATCGCGCTGGATGATGGGGAGGAATGTGTCTGCGTCCAGTCCATTTCCTACTCCCTGTTGTGCCGGTGGTTCCGGGCGGCGGTGCTGCCGCTGGACAGAGAACTGGAAACGGCCCTGTTCCACCGCCTGGACGCCAAACGGTGCGCCGTCTGCGGGGCGCTGTTCACCCCCGGCTCCAACCGGGCCAAATACTGCCCGGAATGTGCCGGACGCATGAAGCGTATCAAGGCCGCCCAGCGCAAGCGGAAACAAAGGGCGAAATGTCACGCTTTAGGGGCTGAAAACCCCTTGTAAATCAAGGCTTTTTTCGAGGGTGTCGCTGGGGGCCTGATAGATTTATCCTCTGGCCCCCAAAACGGCCCTCTAAAGGCATACAGACCCCTGAAATAAACCCCAAGGAGGAAGCCTATGTCAGACAATCGAAAATATTACTACCTCAAGCTGAAAGAAAACTTCTACAACAGCGAAACGATGGTTATTTTGGAGAGTATGCAGGATGGCCTGCTGTACTCCAATCTGCTGCTGAAAATGTACCTCATGTCACTCAAAAGCGGCGGTATCCTCATGCTCAATGACCATCTGCCCCACACGCCCCAGACCATCGCCACCTTTACCCGCCATCAGGTGGGGACGGTGGAACGGGCCTTGAAGGTGTTCCTTGAATTTGGCCTTGTGGAGATTTTGACCGATGGGGCCTACTACATGGCCGACATCCAACTGCTGATCGGCCAATCCTCTACCGAGGGGGAACGGAAAAAGAAAGAGCGTATGCGATTGAAGCGTCAAAAACTGCTCCCATCCGGCGGGGCGGACATTTGTCCACCATATAGCCAGGGGGACATTTGTCCACCAGAGATTAGAGATAAGAGATTAGATATTAGAGATAAGAGTATAGAGAATAGAGAGAGTGAGAGCGCCCGCGCCTATGGCCGTTACCAGAATGTTTTCCTGACGGACGAGGAACTGGCAGACTTGCAGGCCAGTTTTCCCACTGTATGGGGCCAGTACATCGAAAAGCTGTCCGAATACATGGCCTCTACCGGTAAGCGGTATCAGAGCCATGCCGCCACCATCCGGCGCTGGGCCGGTGAGGACGCGAAAAAGGCGGCCCCGCCCACCCGCAACCGTGATTACAGCGTAAAGGAGGATGAAACCGTATGATGGAGATTACCGCAGAAATCCGGGCGCTGATCGACAAGGCAGCCGCCGGTATGGAACTGGCCGGGGACGAGTACATAGACCCGGCAGACGGCCTCATTCACTGTAAAAAGTGCGGCGGCCAGAGGCAGACCGTTGTGCCATGCTTTGGGAAACCCGGCTACTTCATGCCCCGCTGTATCTGCCAGTGTCAGCGGGAGGCCGAGGAACAGCGCAAGGCCGCCGAGGAACGGCAGCGCCGCATGGAGCGCATCAAGCGCCGGAAGGCCCAGGGCCTGCAAGACCGCTATCTGTACGACTACACCTTTGCCAACGACAACGGCCAAAATCCTCTGATGGACAAGGCCCGCGCCTACGTGGAGAACTGGAAGGAGGCATACAGGAACAACACCGGCCTGCTTCTGTTTGGGGATGTGGGAACTGGCAAGTCCTTTTTCGCCGGTTGTATCGCCAACGCCCTGCTTGACCGGGATGTGCCGGTGCTGATGACGAACTTTCCCACCATCCTGAACCGTCTGACGGGAATGTTTTCCGAGGACAGGGCCGACTTTATCGCCAGCTTTGACGAGTACGACCTGCTTATCATTGACGATTTGGGTGTGGAGCGCAGTACCGAGTATGCGATGGAGCAGATGTTTTTCGTCATTGACAGCCGCTACCGCAGCCGCAGGCCCATGATCATCACCACCAACCTGAAGCTGGCCGAACTCAAAAACCCGCCTGACCTGGCCCACGCTCGTATCTATGACCGTATCCTGGAACGGTGCGCCCCGATCCTCTTTGCCGGGAAAAACTTCCGGGAGGAAAACGCCGGGGCCACCAAGCAGGCGGCGAAAGACATTGTAAACCGTAAGCATGAGTAATTTTGTGCCGGACGGCACAGCCCCGCCCGGAGAAAGGAGCGCCATGAGCGAAGAAACTCGTACCATGCAGACCGCAGACACCACCACTACCAGAGCGCCGGAGGATGCCCCCGCGCTGGTAAAGAAAATCGGCAAGACAACCTACAAGGTTCATGTCCATTTCAGCAATACCAGCACAGAAACCATGAGCGACAAAATCAAGCGTATGCTCAAAAATGAAATTCAGCAGATGTGACAGACTGATAAACGAAGCCGCCTTGTGTTAAACTGATGATGGTACACGCCAAAACTTTTAGCCAAGGAGGACATGAAAATGCTGTACACAGAAAAAGAGAAAAATGAGATTGAGCGCGTCCGTAAAGTGTTCGAGAAACACATCCAACAAATGACTGCTTATGATTTGGTTTGGTCGGACAAGGTCGGCTATGTGTGGCTGGCAATATCCATCGACCCAGTCTATATTGATACCGGCAACTGGATAGAGTCCGCTGCTGGCCTTTGTTATGAGTGCTTGAATGATATAGCACTGGATGTTTTTGGAATGACCGGAAACGACCATGACTTCGAGGACGCCGATCCGCTGGAACTGGCCGAGATTAAGCGGCGCTGGAAACCCTATATCGGCCAACTGCCGGAATATGCGTACCTTTGCGACGAACTGTTAAGCAGGAGCAAATAACCCATCCGCAAAAGTGTCAGGAGCTAAAATCTGCTTCTGGCACTTTTTTGTGGCTTTTTTGTGAATTTGATTAAAAAGTCCTTGACAATTTGTCTCTGGTAAAACCGCCAAATCGATTCTGATTTCGGTTGGTGTAAGACTTGCTGCTTTTAATTTGGAAGAACTTGCATCATTAACCAAATATGACGAGATGGAATTAGAACAGATTGGAGAAAGAAAAACGGCTTTATTTGCGATTATTCCAGACAACGATTCCACATTCAATTTTGTAGTGGGAATGTTGTACACCCAGTTATTTCAAATGTTGTATTACCAGGCGGATTATGTACATGGTGGAGAACTTCCTGTACCCGTCCATTTCTTGATGGATGAATTTGCCAATGTTGCTTTACCAGATGAATTTGATAAACTTCTTTCAACGATGCGTTCAAGACAGATCTTTGTATCCATTATTTTACAGAACCTGGCTCAGATCAAAGCTTTATACAAGGATAGCTGGGAATCCATTTTAGGTAACTGTGATGAAACGTATTACCTAGGTGGTAATGAACAAAGTACACATAAATACATCAGTGAATTGCTTGGAAAAGAAACATTGGATACAAATACGTATGGCAAATCTGAAGGAAGAAGTGGTAATTATTCTACAAATTATCAACAGACAGGAAGAGAGCTTTTAACCGCAGATGAAGTTCGATTGTTGGATAACAACTATGGACTTCTTTTTATTAAGGGAGAACGCCCTGTTAAAGATAAAAAATATGATTTATTAAAACATCCAAATATTAAGCAGACATTGGATGGAGGACGAGAGCCTTATATTCATGGGCAAACGTATCATTTCATTGATGATTGGCAAAATATTCTTTTGACTGATAACGAATATGAATTGTTAGATCAAGAAGAAGTAGAAAAATATGTAAAGGAGATCAAAGAAAATGAAGAAAACAAAAACAATTAGAAAAGTAGTGTTCTATGCTTATACAGCATTGATACTCATCACAAACTTTATAACACCTGTCTATGCAGCTAATGATCCAGTCACTGTAGTCAATAATTTCAGTGATTTTATGTTTGGACTTATACGTGCTATTGGCATGATTCTATTAGGCTTTGGAATCGTACAGGTTGGTTTATCTTTAAAAAGCCATGATCCAAGCCAGAGAGCCAATGGATTTATGACAGTAGCTGGTGGTATTGTAATTACCTTTGCTAAAGAGATTTTGAATATTATTGTAGGTTAATATATGGATGGAATCATCGATAACCTAACAAGTGCAATCAATACCTGGAATTCTAAGCTTGCTGAAATATGGTTGTTACTGACTGAATCTCCAGAAACATTTAAAGGTGGAGATATATGGAAAATCATTGTAAAAGTACATGAAGGTTTACAAGCTATTGGTCTTGCCCTTCTTGTACTTTTCTTTGTATGGGGATTAATACGAACCTGTACAAGCTGGCAGGATGTCAAACGTCCAGAGCAAGCCTTCAAACTATTTCTAAGATTTATTATTGCCAGAGGTCTTGTCATGTATGGAATGGAACTGATGACAAAGATTTTTGAAATTGTACAGGGGATAATTCAATCGATTACGGAAACTGTAGGACTTGGAGTATCCAACGAAACAGTTATACCACAGGAAATAGTTGATGCGGTTAGTAATACAGGATTTCTAGAATCCATTCCATTATGGGCAGTAACCCTATTAGGATCTATATTCATTACAATTCTATCTTTTGTAATGATATTAACTGTTTATGGAAGATTTTTTAAACTTTACATGTACACAGCTATTTCTCCAATACCACTTGCAGCAGCTGCAGGAGAAAGCACACAAAACACAGCTTTTACATTTATCAAAAGCTATGCAGGAGTTTGTTTAGAAGGAGCGATCATTGTCCTTTCCTGTATTATCTTTTCAGCCTTTGCATCAAGTCCACCAGTAGTGGATTCAACAGCATCTAGTGTATCTATGGTATGGAGTTATATTGGTGAATTAATATTCAATATGTTAGTTCTTGTAGGAACAATCAAGATGTCAGACAGAATTGTTAAAGAAATGATGGGACTATAATATGTAGCTACTCAGTTGCCACATTTGTTGATATTTTGTAAAAAACTGATTATAATATATACGAAAGGAAGTGTTAATTATGCGTAACGTAATCAATGCTCAAAAAGATGATGTATTTAGAATTCGCATGAACTCAGAAATCAAGAATGAATTAGAAGAAGTTTTTGCGAAAAATGGTTTAACTCTAACGGATGCCGTAAATGTATTTTTTCAGCAAGTATTAAATACAGGTGGTTTTCCATTTTCTGTGACCGAAGATAATGCTGAAAAGATGAAAGCAAAAGCTTTATCTAAATTAATGAAAGAATTAGAAATTGGTATGAATTGTACTGAATCTTATTCAGAAGAAGAAGCCAAAAAGATGTTAGGTTTGTAAAATGAAGATTATTTATAAAAAAGCAGCAATTGATGATCTTCTTAATACCGAAAATTATATTATTAATCAGTTTCATAACGATCAAGCCGCAAAAAAACTTAAAAACAATATTGTAGATACAATTTCATTATTAAAAGATAATCCTTATCTAGGTCCTAAAATGTCAGATCGTTTCGACATAGATACACCATTTCGCTATTTAATCGTATCTAAGCAACTTGTATTCTATAATGTCAATGAAGAGAATATTGAAATTATTAGAATACTTGACTCAAGGCAGGATTACTTATCATTACTATTTTAATTACTACTGCAGGAGCATATTGTTCCTGCTTTTATTATGCCTTTTTGGCAAGAAAGGAACACAAAATGAAAGATTATATATTAAATAAAGTTGTATTAAAAACAGGAGATTCATTAGATATTGTTGAATCTTCAACTTTACCATTAACAGAAAAATTGATGTACAAAGTGGAACATGAAAAGGATAAAATCATTGTTCGTCGTGATGGTGGAAAGATGGTTATTCCTATTGATAACATCTTATTTGCATCGTCTATTCCATTAGATGTTATTCATGAGGATTTTGCTGATGAAATCTAATTTTGAAATCAAAATCAACAAAGAAATAAGAGATTATACGGAAAGTATTTTCTTTGGATTAGCCCTTAGACAAAGCATCTTTTCTATCATTGCCTGTATTATTGCGTGTGGTTTGTATTTTTTATGTAAAGATCGATTAGGTACAGAAATGACAAGCTGGTTGTGTATGCTTGGTGCTGCACCATTTGCAGCATTTGGATTTATTCGTTTTCAAGGAATGTATACAGAAGATATTGTGAAAATGGCAATATCTTCTTTTATGTTGTCTACAAGGAATTTGATTAATGTGCCATTTAATCTTTATTGCGAAATACTTGAACCATTCATTAATCAATCAAGAAAGGAGTCAATTGTACATGATAAAAAGCTACGAAAGATTGAAAAAGCTCAACAAAGAAAAAACAAGAATGCCTAGAACTGTTCAGGATACCATCCCCGTAGATATAATCTATAAGGATGGTATTTTTCGTTCTGGTAATAAATATACAAAGAGTTATAGATTCTTGGATATCAATTATAAGATTGCGTCTGGTGAAGATAAAAACAATTTGTTTTTAAGTTATAGTGATTTGCTAAATTCATTTGATTCTTCTGTCATGACAAAGATAACTATCAACAATCGAAAAGTGGACATCAAGAAGTTTAAAGAAGATATATTAATTCCATTAAAACAAGATAGCTTAGATCCATATCGTGAAGAATACAATAATATGCTTTTAGCTAAATTGTCCGAAAGTGATGATATTGTTCAAGAAAAATATATTACGGTAACAATTTTTAAAAACAGTATAGAAGAAGCAAGATTTACCTTTTCTAGAATCACCACTGAATTCTCTACCCTGTTTGCACGTCTTGGCTCTTCTTGTATCGAATTAAATGCAGAAGAACGATTAAAAATGCTTCATGATTTTTATCGTAGTGAAACGGAAGAGTTTTCTCTAGATATGAATGATTTGGCTAAGAAAGGTCATTCTTTTAAAGATTTGATTACACCCAGAATGAGTAAATACCATAACAAATATTTTGAATTTGATGGTAAATATGGAAGAGTCCTTTATCTAAGTAATTATCCAGGCTTTTTAAAAGACGAGTTTGTATCCGAACTTTGCGATTTAAATAAGAACTTGATGTATTCTATGGACATTATTACGATTCCTACTGATGAAGCAGTTCGTGAAGTAGAAAATAAATTCTTAGGTGTTGAAAAGAACATTACGGATTGGCAAATGAAACAAAATCGTAACAATAACTTTTCAGCCATTATTCCTTATGACATGGAGCTACAACGTAAGGAATGTAAAGAATTCTTAGATGATTTAATTGTACGAGATCAAAGAATGATGCTTTGCAACATCACAGTTGTACATCTTGCAGATTCTTTAGAAGAACTGGATAAAGATACAGAAACATTAAAAGCTGTTGCTCGTAAATATGTTTGTGAGCTTGAAACACTATATTTTTCAAAACGACAATTAGATGGACTACAAACTGTTTTGCCAATTGGTGTTAATAAATTGAATATCACTCGTACTTTATTAACGGAAAGTGCAGCTGTATTTATTCCTTTTCGTGCTCATGAAATCATGCAAAAAGGTGGTACTTGGTTTGGACAGAATGCGATTACCAATAATCCGATTCTTTGTAACAAAGCTTTATTACAAAATCCAAATTCTTTCTTGTTAGGTATTCCTGGTTCTGGTAAATCTTTCCTAACAAAAGAAGAAATAGAATTCTTAATTCTATCTACCAATGATGACATCATTATTGCGGATCCTGAAGGAGAATACGATCCAATCATTAAAGCACTAGGTGGACAAATTATTCGTATTGGAACAAATAGTAAAGACTATATCAATGCCATGGATATGTCCGAAGGCTATGGTGATAGTGGCAATGCCATTGCAGATAAATCACAATTTATCATGTCCTTATTTGAACAGTTAGATACAAATCATGGTGGTATATCTCCAATTGATCGTTCTATTATCGATCGTTGTGTATCTTTGGTTTATCAAGATACCATGAAAAACAATTATGTTCCAACATTAAAACATCTTTACAACAAGTTACTTGAACAAAGTGAACCAGAAGCTAAATCATTAGCTATCAAACTCGAATTATTTACAAATGGATCCTTGAACATTTTTGCCCATGAAACCAATGTAGATATCAAATCTAGAATCCTATCTTTCAACATCTTTAATTTAGGAAAACAATTAAAGACGATGGGATTACTTGTAATTACGGATGCCATTATCAATCGTGTCAATGAAAATTGGAGAAAAGGAAAACGTACACATGTCTTTATTGATGAGATTCACGTTATCTTTGAAAATGAAGAAAGTGCAACCTTCTTTGCATCTGCATGGAGACAATTCCGTAAAAGAGATGCCTATCCAACGGGTATTACACAAAATGTGAAATACTTATTATCAAGTCAGCAAGGTACAAGCATGCTATCAAACTCTGAATTTATCGTTATGTTAAATCAATCTGCCAATGACAGAGAAGATTTAGCAAGACTTTTAAATATTTCAGAAGAACAGATGGGATACATCACAAATGCACCAACTGGATCTGGATTAATCAAGTACGGTGGTTCTATTGTCCCTTTTGTCAATAAGATGCCAAAAGGATTATTGTATGACTTAAATACAACGAAACCAGGGGATAGAAAACTCCTATTGAACTAAGCAGAATTTAATTTCTGCTTTATTACATACAAAGGAGGTGATGAATTTGAGAGATATAAAAACCAAGCAGAAAATGCAAGCCATTAAAACAAAGGATACAAAAGGAAATATTCGGCATTTTATTAAACAGCAAACAATTCATAATAAAAAGTCTGATAGAAAAGAAGATGCTCCTGTTAAATCCAATCCACAAGTACAGGCTACAAATAGTGTAAGTGTTGCTGCTAAGCAGACTGTAATTGAATCTAAATATCGAGCTACAAAGCTTATTAAACAAAAACATCATGAATATAAGATCAAATCAACTAATAAGAAATCGATTATTGAATCAAATCATGGTATTCATCCACAGAGAATTTCTTATATATCCAAGGCAAAAAAGCATGTTGTGAATAAATTGAATGCTACAAAGATGAAAAAATCTACAGAACAATTTGTTTCCAAGCCTATTGTCCAAAACACAACACATGCTATAAAGAAATCATTTCATATTGTTAAGAAGAGTGTATCTACATTGAATACACTCTTTTCTTTTGGAACAGGATTGATTTTATTGATTGTGATTACTCTGTTTATTGGCACATTTAGCGTATTAGCTCAAGATGGTGGATCTAATAGTGAAATTGTTTCTTTAAGTGAAGAAGTTATTGCATATGAAGATACCATTCGTAAATATGCAAAAGAATACGATATAGAAGATTATGTATCTTTACTTCAAGCAATTATGATGCAGGAATCTGGTGGTAAAGGAAATGATCCAATGCAAGCCAGTGAATCAGGATACAATACAAAATATCCTAGGATTCCTAATGGTATTACAGAACCGGAATATTCCATAGATGTTGGTACACATACTTTTTCGGATTGTGTTAAAAAGGCAAATGTAAAAGATCCATCCGATACAGAACATATCTATCTAGCTTTGCAGGGATACAACTATGGATCTGGATATATTGATTGGGCAATTTCAAATTTTGGTGGTTATTCTAAATACAATGCACAACAATTTTCAGATATGAAAAAGCAAGAATTGAATGTATCAGGATATGGAGATCCATCCTATGTAGATCATGTAATGCGTTATGTAGGGATTACCTTTAGAGGTGGAACTAATCCAAACTTTAATAACATGGATGCATGGATTACAAAGAATCCATATGCTAAAACAGGCTTATATGGCCAATGCACATGGTTTGCCTGGGGAAGATTCTATGAATTATATGGCTATGATCCAGGCTTTACAGGAAATGGATGGGATTGTGTAGATCAGCTTGTAAAAGCACATCCAGATAAATTTAAAAGATCATCTACACCAAAAGCAGGAGCTGTATTTTCTGGTATTGGCAAAAACCATGTTGGTATAGTATTAAAAGTAGATGGTAACAACATTACAATTCAAGATGGTAACTATGATGGTATTACCAATACGTTTGAAGATGCAAAAAAGGATTGGCAAACAAATACGTACACTCTTGATTACTACAGAGCAAGAATGGGAGGTATTGTATTTGCCAATCCAAAGTAAAAGCGAAGACTCATCATCTTCGCTTGTTTGCTTCCTTATGCTGTTTAACAATAGCATAAGCTTCCTCTTGGGTACGATACAACTTAGATTCACGAACGCGAGTACCAGAAGTACCACAGTTGCCATTACCATCAAAGATAATGGTACAAAATCCACCTGCATTTCGTACAACCTTAGCCTTCCTTACAAAGATAGAAGAAGCAATAAAGTAAACAGTATCTCCTTCATTGAAACGTTTCAAATTATCATCTCCAAATTTATTCTCTTCTTATGTTAGCTTTTTTCATGTATGTATTCAATGTATTTCTATGAACGTTCAAGATTTTTGCAATTTGTGTTTTTGATAATCCCTTATCTAGCAAATCAATAATAGTCTTATCTTTTCCTGTCAATTTATAATAGGAGGATTTGCGTCCTTTAGGTCTACCTAATTGGATCCCTTCAACTTTTTTTCTTGCTAGAGCCTCTTTTGTTCTTTGACTAATCAAGTTACGTTCTATTTCTGCACTTAAACCAAATGCAAAAGCTAAAACTTTTGATGTTAAGTCATCACCTAATTTATAACCATCTTTGATGGTCCAAACTTTAATTTCATGTTCCATACAGTAATTTAAGATTGACATTATCATGAACATATTTCTGCCTAACCTAGATAATTCAGCACAGATTATTATGTCATCTTTTTTTACTTTACTTAGAAGTTTTCCTAATTTTCTCTCATCAACTTTTTTTGTGCCGGATATAGTTTCTTCAATCCAAGCATTAACAATTAATTCTCTTTCCTTACAATAATTTTCGATTTCAAACCTTTGATTTTCCACAGTTTGTTTATCTGTGCTCACTCTAATATAACCATAAATCATATGTATTCCTCCTTTGCTTATGGTGCAATTAAATGAGCGATTTTTTACAACAACACTATTCTATAAATTCGTTTAAAAATTCTGATAATTGGGTATTGTTAAATAGAATTGAATCTTCTATTAAAGAGAAAATTGAAAAATATGGAATTCCATTAAGCAAATGGAATGTATCAATAAATTATGGTATTAAGACTGGATATAACGATGCATTTATTATCGATGAAGCAACTAAAAATACGTTGATTACATCAGATCCGAAATCTGCTGAATTAATTCGACCGATTTTAAGAGGGAAAGATATCAAAAGATATAGTTATAATTTTGCAAATTTATATTTGATATGTACTTTTCCAAGTAAGCATTATAATATTGATGACTATCCGGCTATAAAAAAATAGGCTATATTAGCAAAATGGTGAATTCAAGAAATAGAATAAATGAAAAGATCATCTTTCTTCATGTCAGCAATACGGAA
>QQXM01000059.1 GCA_014610835.1 Erysipelotrichaceae bacterium 7770_A6 | reverse complement strand
TGTAGCTCTACATCCAGGGTTTACATGACAAATATTTTATTTTAATGACTTCTTATTTGCCTTAACTTAATGACATTGCTAAGCGTTCAATATCTTTTTCTTGCAAGTGATATTGCTTCTCTTCTTTTTCTAATAGAAGCAATGTTTTTTCGTCATACGATAAACTCTTCTGGATCATTTCCATGACTTCTGTACAACGTAAAGATGCCGCATGTGATATATGATCATTTTCTATATTTCCCTTTTTACAGCAATCAACAAATGCTTTGATTTCGCCATAGAAATCATCCACAACATACGGAATTTCTATTTCATCTACAACATCTGTTGTGACTGTCATCTGGAATGCGCGATGCAGTGGTCGTACAACAATTGTTCCTTTTGTCCCTTTGATTGTAACAATCTTTTCCTTTTCACGATCCATTCCACATTCCATCACACATGCAATATCACCACTTTGCATATATGCACATGTATACAGATTCACACGATTCTTAACATTTGCATATACATGTTTCAATATCATATCTTCTTTGGTAAAATCTTCAATCCAGGAAATACAATAGATTCCTAAATCACTCAGGCATCCTAAAGAAGCAGGATCACCTAAATAAGAGTTCTCTATTGCATCTATACTTGCTGCATTACAGAACGAGGTATTGATTTGTGTAATCTTGCCTATTCTATCTTCATTAATAACTTCTTTCACTTTTTCATAGAGTGGTGTAAAACGACATTTCATTGCTTCCATAAACAGGCAATGATTTTCTTTTGCACAGTGAATCACAGACTGCATTTCTTCTACACTTAAGCATGCTGGCTTTTCAACAAGCACTGCTTTATGTGCCTGCAGACATTTCATGATCCATGCATAATGAAACTGATGCGGGGTAGAAATATACACAGCTTCTACATGAGGATCATTCACAATCGCATCGAAACTATCATATGCTTTAAGCGCATGGTGTTCCTTTTGAAATATTTCTGCTTTTTGCAGTGTGCGACAGCTGACTGCCTGCAATGTACATCCTTCTACATGTTTTAAGCTTGATGCAAAACGATGTGCAATTCTTCCTGCACCAATAATTCCCCACTTCATATCTTGATCATACGATATCCAACACCTATATGTGTCTGAATATACTGCACTCCATTTGTATTCTTTTCAATTTTCTTACGCAGCGTAGCCATAAACACACGTAAAGAAGCAATATCATTTTCATTTGCACTGCCCCAGATACTTTGTGTGATATATGTATGCGTCAATACTTTTCCTATATTTTTAGAAAGCAATGTCAATAATTTGAATTCAATCGGTGTCAGATGCAGTTCTTCTCCATTCAGATAGCAGCATCCACTCACATAATCAATCTTCAATTGTCCATTTTCAAAGACAGAATCCTGATTCATCTTTTCATTCTGGATAAATGACAGTCTTCTTTGTGTCACTCTTAATCTTGCAAGCAATTCTTCAACAGAAAAAGGCTTTGTCAAATAATCATCTGCCCCTGCATCTAATGCCTGAATCTTATCATCATCTTCACTTCTAGCAGAAATAACAATGATTGGCACCAAAGAAAAACTGCGTACCTTCTGTATGACTTCAATTCCATCCATATCCGGTAAACCAAGATCCAGTAAAATAACATCTGGATTATGTGTAGATGCTTCAAGCAAAGCACTGTTGCCGTTATATGCAGATAGATACTTATACTCATGTGCTTTTAAAGTTGTCGTAATGAGATTTCGAATGGAAGCATCATCTTCTACAACTAAAACATTCAATTTATTCGCCATTGATCTTCACCTCACTTAAAGGTAATGTAAATCTAAAATCACATCCATGTGGTTCAGCATCATAAATACCAATTTCTCCATGATGTGCTTCAATGATTGATTTACATAAAGCTAAACCAAGTCCAAGAGACCTGCCCGTAGAATCATTCTGTTTTTCTCCTGTATAGAACATTTCAAAGATATGTTCTTTATTCACATCTTTGATTCCTGGTCCATTATCTATAATATCTACTTGTGCAACATGTTCAAGCTTTTTCACACGGATCAATATCGTAGATCCTGCTTCTGTATATTTAATTGCATTATTGATAATATTCACAATGACCTGAATGATCAATCTAGCATCAATATAGACAAGCATAAATTCATCATCCATCTGCTTTTCAATATGATGTTCCTGACTCTTTCGATCAATATGCTTCAAAGCTTCACTCATTACATCATCTAACAGCTGATCCGAAAAATTCAATTGAATTCTGCCTTCATCAAACCTTGTAATCGACAAAAGATTCTCAACAACCTGCTTCAGCCACTCACTATCATCATAGATATCAGAAAAGATCTGCTTCCTGGCCGCATCATCCAATTCCTGATAACTATCCATCAAGATACTTGCACCACCAGAAATAGAAGTTAATGGTGTTCTAAGATCATGAGAAATCGTTCTCAATAAATTTGAACGCAGCTGTTCATTTTTCGCAACAAGTGCAGCCTGTTCTTTTTCTCTTTTGATTCTCTCATTATCTAAAGCAAGTGCACATTCCCCCAAAATAGATAATGCAATGGAACTTTCATGCGGATTGATTGGTGTATCTTCCTGAATGATACCAATGACTCCATAGACAATTTCATTCATACGAATGGATAAATACAGCGTATCACGATTCGTTTTCTGTTTATGGTTTTCAAATACCCACTGTACTGCTTCTTCGTCTTCTTTGCTTAACTGTTCATATGCAAATGTACGATCTGGATAATACATGTGGATATGTTCATGATCATCATCTTTAGAAATTGCTAAAACTTTACGATTCAAAAGACGTGATAGCTGCTGAGCACATAATAGAATGATCTGTTTTGGATCATCTGTATTTTCAAGCAGCTTATCGGTATCAAACAGCACTTTTGTACGATAGGCATCACTTGCCAGCAATCTAGCATCCTGTTTCAGTTTAGAAGCAGATGAACCAGTAATAATACCAGCAATCAACATGATTAAAAACGTTACAGGATATCCCGGAGCATATGCATGTAACGTCATAACAGGTTCAGTAAAGAAATAATTAAATGCGATAACACTTAAAACAGATGAAATAATACAGCTTGTATAGTTTGTACAAATCAAAGCTGTTAAAAGAACACCTAGAATATACAGTGTAATGATATTAGAATCTGTAAATCCAAGATGCTGAAAACAAATACCAATTCCCGTCACAAGAAGCAGTATCAGTCCCATCGGAAGAATATCTGAGGATTTCGGCATGATATCCTGATGCATGACATAATTCCCTTTCCGATACATATCTAGATTACTTTGATCAGGGATAATATAAATATCAATATTTTTAGACAGTTCAATCAAACGATCTGTCACGGTCTGTTTGGGAAAAAACATCCGTTTGTGATTGTCACTTCTGCCAATGACGATTTTTGTTACACGGGAAGCTCTTGCATATTCACTGATCAATACAGGTACATCATCTCCCTGAATCTGTACAATTTCTGCGCCAAGACTTTTTGCAAGTGCAGTATGAGCAGATAATCGTTTTACATCATCTTCTTTCATATGAGATGCAGATGATGTTTGAATATATAAAGCTGTAAGAGGACAATGAAAAGCCTTGGCTAAAGCACTTGAGCTATAGATCAGTTTTTCATTTGTGAAGGATGATGATAAACATACGAGAATATGTTCTTGTGATGTTGTTTTGTATCTATTTTCCTGCATTCTTCTTCCTCTGCATTATCATAGCATGTTTTTTCTTTTGTGCTGAATTCATATTTTTCTGGATGTCTTATTTCATCTAAAAATCTAGAAAAGTAATGATTCACCACAAAGCTAAGCAATGCAATATAAACAATCAACAAAATAACCCAGATCATATTAATTACGCTTTCTGTTTTTTAAAGCATTTTTCAAGATTTCTGTAATCTCCTAGAACAAGAATTGTGGAATTTTTTTCAAATGTTGTATCTGGTGTTAAATTGACAGTCAATTTACCATTACTCTTGATACCAAGAATATTTAAATGGAACTTTTTACGAATATCCAATTCTGAAATTGTTTTTCCAAGCCATTCCTCTGGTACTTCTGTTTCAAATACACCATGTTCTGCATCCAATTCCATATAGTCAAAGATATGATCAGCAGCGTATCTGATTGCTGTCCATTTTGCCATCTGTCTTTCAGGATATACAACATGATCTGCACCATTTCTTTCCAGGAACTTTGCCTGTACATCTCTTTCTGCTCTAGAGATTACACACTTTGCACCAAGTTCTTTTAACTGATATGTTGTTTCAAGAGAATTCTGGAAGTTTCCACCAATTGTCACAAAACATACATCATAGTTTGCGATACCTAAAGATTTCAGGAAATCTCTATTTGTACTATCTCCAATCACAGCACTTGTAACATAGTCAATACATTCATTGACTTTATCTTCTGCTTTATCTACCGCCATGATCTGATATCCCATTTCATTTAAATGAATTGCAACGTGTCTGCCAAATCTTCCTAAACCAATCAATAAAATATTCTTCATATTGTTTTCTCCTATCCTACCGTAACCATTTCTTCCGGCATTTTTTTATATACATGCTTGGATACACGCTTTGTTGCATAGATCAAAGTAAGTGTTCCAACTCTTCCTAAAAACATCAGCATCATTAACAATGTCTGTGATATATGTGAAAGCTTCGTAGTTAAAGATAATGTCAATCCAACTGTACCTGCAGCAGATGCTGTCTCAAACAAGCAATCTGACAATATAAATCCATCATGGATGGAAATAAACATTGCTACAACAAAGAACATCGTTAGATACATAACAAAGATCGTCATTGCCTGTCGTAATGCAGCAATCGTAAATCTTCGATCAAACAGATCCGTTTCATCTTTCTGATTGAATACAGAGAAAGCTGTTGTAACAATGATGACAAATGTTGTAATCTTCATACCACCTGCAGTTGAACTAGGTGAAGCACCAATCAGCATCAATATTGTCATAACACCTTTTGATGCTGATGACATCTTCGTCAGATCTACTGTATTAAATCCAGCAGTACGTGTTGTTACCGACTGAAACAAAGAAGCAAGAATTCTTTCTTTCAAAGGCAGTGTTTGAAAATCCACAAAGAAGAATAAGACCGCAGGTAATACAACCAGGAAGAATGTTGTAATTAAAACAATCTTTGACTGTAAACGATATTTCTTGAAGTGATATGTATGATGATAAATATCATCCCATGTTAGAAAACCAATACCGCCAATCATGATAAGAAGCATGATAACAACATTCACAACAGTATCATTTTGAAATCCAACCAGAGAAGGAAACATGTTATTCTTTGTTCCTAAGATATCAAATCCTGCATTACAGAACGCACTGATAGAATGAAACACAGACATCCATATCCCCTCTAGTCCATAAAGTGGAATAAAGCGTGGCATTAATAGAAGTGCACCAATCCCTTCAATCGTAAATGTTCCTAATACAATAAATCGTGTTAAACGAACAATACCTCCTACGTATGGCGCAGAAATTGAACTTTGCATCGTACTTCTAGACATCAGATTGATCCTTCTTCCAGAAAGGATTGCAAATGCAACCGCAATCGTAATAACACCCAGACCACCAATCTGAATCAGAAGAATAATGATCATCTGACCAAACGTAGACCAGTAACTGCCTGTATCCTTTACCACAAGTCCCGTTACACATACTGCAGATACTGCAGTAAATGCAGCATCATGGAAACTAGTAACGATTCTCTGCTTTGTAGAGATTGGCAGCATTAATAACAATGTACCCATCAATATGACACCAATGAATCCCATAATGATCCACTGGAATGTTGTAATATGAATTCTTCTATGACGTAAACCCTTTGGCATAGACACTCCTTTCATGCTTCTATATTAGGTTTCATTATTTAAAGAATGTATTAAAGAATGTTAAAACGTATAAAGATTGTATAAAGATTTCTTTTATACACAAAAAAAGAATATCCAAAATTGGTTGAGGTTTTGACATATTGTAAAATAATATGATGTTCATGAGGTCTTGAAGGAAAAT
>QQXM01000058.1 GCA_014610835.1 Erysipelotrichaceae bacterium 7770_A6 | reverse complement strand
TTTCTGAAAAATTTTTTATTTTGTGGATAACTGCTATTGACAGCTTTTATATTTATTCATTTATCGGTGAATAGTAACAAAAAGACCATACAGGTCTTTAAATGACAATGCCATGACAATGATCAATTTCATGTTGAATGATCTGTGCAATATAGCCTTCAAATTTGCGATGACATTTTTTCATATTCAAATCTTGATACTCTACTTCAATCTGTTGATATCTTATACATTTTCTAACACCAGTTAAAGATAAACATCCTTCTTCCGTTTCATATTTTCCACTTCTTTTTGTAATGACAGGATTCATCATCGCAAACAGCATTGGGCCAAGTCCAACCACAATGATTGCTTTATTACAGCCAATCATATTGGCTGCCATTCCAACACATCTTGCCTGGTTTGCTTTTAATGTATCTAACAAGTCATACGCAATGGGTAAGTCTTCCTTTGTTGCGGTAGCTGCTTTTGTAAAAATCGCTGTTCCTGAAACAATTGGTTTTATCATATCGTCTTTCTCTTTCTTTTTTTAAATCTATGATCAAACATTAAAATCAATTTACTGTAAAAATAATACACAACACAAATTAAAGCACATTCTTTAAGCACAATTGAATATCCTAATTGTTCTGGATCTAAAAATGCGTATGGATATCCAGTATGTGCGTATTGTCCACACAATAGTACAACACCACCATAAATGATCAACAATGCCATGTTTGTGATGATAAATTTTTTGTTAAAATGACCTTTTTCACCCACCAAATATTCCAGTACCATTAAAATCGGCATCACACAATGCATTCCAAGATACGCATATTGCATATTCTCAGAAGCATTCCGGTAGAATGGCTGCATAAATACCCAACTGAAGATCGTACAGAATGTCATTAGCGTTAACACAATATATTTCAGTAAAGAAAAAAATACACCACGACTTCTTTTACGGATATAGATAAATTCCAGAAGATAATACACAGTCGCAAGACACATATCAATCGCATAAATTGCTGCAAATCTTTCCACATAAAATTTAGATTCCACTGCCCCACTATAAAATACAAGTGTAGCGATACCACACAGCACAATACACAGATCTAAAAATTTCTCCAGTCTTCTATTTCTCATGTTTCAATAATCCATCTTCTAATATCTTTGCCACGTTCTTCTGTATATATTCATATAACTGTTTGCTTGCTTTGGAAAGATATTCTTTCTTCAAGCAAGCTAATGCAATCGTTCTTTCTACATTTTCTTGTATTGGCTTGATCACAACATTGTTTTCAAAATCACGCAATACAAGACCATACATCATACTGATTCCCATGTTTTGCTTTACCATCGCTAAAATAGAATAATCATCATACACTTTATATGCAATGGATGGCTGCAGATCATATTGATGAAAAGCATCTAAGGGAACACTGTTCTTTCCTTCATCCAGCAAGATAAAAGGATCATCACACAAATCTTTTAAATACACAGATTCTTTTCTGCATAAACGATGTCCCATAGGAAGTACCGCAAGCATATAATCATGATAGATCACATCAATCTCAATATCATCAAAATCCTTTGGATTGATAAAAGCAAAATCAACTTCCCCATTCCTGATCCATTCATGAATATTATCATATTCTCCTTGTCGTAATTCATAATGAATTCCTGGATACAGTGCATGAAAATCACTCAATAACTTAGGCAGAAGATTTCTAGAAACACTTGTAAATGTTCCAATACGTATCACTTCATCTTCCAGCCCATTCTTTTCACACATCTTCTTATACAGTAAATCTTCCGCTTGAGAAATCGAACGAATATAAGGAAGATAATCTTCACCGTCTTTTGTCAATTGAATCCCTTCACGATTTCTTTTAAAAAGTGTTGTCTGCAATTCCTCTTCTAAAGACTTCATTGCCTGTGATACCGCAGATTGCGAATAGCCAATTTCTTTAGAAGCAATCGAGAAACTCCTGCATTCCAATACTTTCATAAAAATCTTATATCTAGAACTCATATCAGTTTTCCTTATGCATTTATTATAATGATTCATTTTACTTATGAAAAGAATGCTATATTATTATTTTCATGAACAAGAAAGAATTTACACAAGGTTTCAAAGATGGGATTCCTATTGGACTAGGATATTTCGCAGTCTCTTTTGCATTAGGCATTGCGATGAAAAATGCAGGATTAAACTGGATCGATGGCTTCTTCATGTCACTATGCAATCTTGCAAGTGCTGGTGAATACGCAGGTACACAAGTCATCCTCGCAAGTGGATCATATTTTGAAATGATCCTTATGACGCTCATCGCAAATGCACGCTACATGTTAATGAGCTGCTCACTTTCACAAAAGCTCTCACCAGAAACAAAAACAGTCCATCGACTATGCATAGGCTATGCCATCACAGATGAATTGTTTGCATTGGCAATCTCAAGAAAAGACTATTTAAATCCATTATATTTCTATGGAGCCATGGCAGCTTCTGTACTTCCATGGGCAATTGGAACATCTTGTGGAATCATATTAGGAAATATTTTACCATCCATAATCGTTTCAGCCCTGTCTGTAGCCTTATATGGAATGTTCCTTGCGATTATCATTCCACCATCTAAAAAGAATCATACAATTCTATTCATTGTATTGATTTCATTTATTTCCAGTTACCTATGCACGATTTTACCAGGCATACGTTCTCTTTCGAGTGGTACACGTATCATTCTATTAACAGTCATCATCGCATCCATTGCTTCAATTGTAAAACCAGTCAAGGAGGAAGATCTATGAATCATTCCATTTTCATGTATATTCTTGTTTCATTTTTAACAAGCTACTGTATTCGTGTACTGCCTTTAACACTCATTCGCAAACCAATCACAAATCGATTTTCAAAATCATTCTTATACTATGTTCCATACGTAACACTCGCAGTCATGACATTTCCCGCAATGGTACAGGCAACAGATTCACAAATTGCCGGCATTGCATCTTTATGCGTAGGGATTGTACTTGTATATTTTGATCAAGGATTGCCTGTTGTTGCGTGTGCATGCTGTATGACAGTCTTCCTGCTTGAATTCTTTTTCGTCTAAGAATATTTTATTTCGATGCTATAATGAATTGAGCAGGAAAGAAGATACAATATGACAATTTTAAAACAAATATCCATTCATGAACTTACGGATTTCAAAATTGGAAACGCAGAATACACAGAAGGTGCAACGGGATGCACTGTTATCCTTCCAAGAGATAAAGGCGCTACATGTGGCGTAGATATTCGTGGAGGAGGTCCTGCCAATCGTGAAGGTGGATTATTAAATCCATTAGCCGCAAATGACAGTGTCAATGCGGTATTATTATCCGGCGGCAGTGCTTTTGGCTTAGAAGCATCCATTGGTGTCACAAAATACCTGGAAGAAAAAGGAATTGGTTTTCCAACAGACAGTGGTGTTGTGCCAATTGTCTGCCAGTCTTGTCTGTTCGATTTAGAAATGCATACAAGTCAAATTCGACCAGATACAGCTCTTGGCTATCAAGTATGTCTGAATGCTGAAAATAACAACTACACAGATGGAAATGTTGGCGCTGGATGTGGTGCAACATGTGGAAAAGCATATGGCAGTGAACATATGATGAAAACAGGCGTTGGATCTTGTGCATATCAGCTAGGTGATGTTAAGGTCGGTGTAATCGTCGCATGCAATAGCATGGGGGATGTATTTGACTATACAAATGGAACACAGATTGCTGGAGCAATCGACTACAACACAAAACAGTTCTTAAATTGTGAAGAAGCATTATATATGATGCAGATGCACTCACAGCTCCACACGAATACAACCATCGGTATTGTATTGACAAATGCATCCTTCAATAAAACACAACTCACAAAGATTGCTTCTATGGCACATGATGGCATGGCACGTTCCATCAATCCAATCCATACAGAATTTGATGGAGACACGATTTATGCAATGTCATCCGGTAAAGTCAAAGCAGATCTCAATGTCATTGGTACATTAGCCGCAAGATGCTTCTCAGAAGCAATTACTGCTTCCGTTAAGAACAGTGAATCTATGTATGGTGTCTTGTCCTACAAAGACATTCATTGATGAAAGTATTCTTCGCAGAAACCAAACCATTGATCAATATATTGCTGGTGGTCTAATACAATCATATCTTGAGGGACAAAAATCCCTCTTTTTTGTGCTTCTTCAACAAAATAAATTGTATCTGCATTGATTTCATCTTCCATTCCATACACATATGTAAAGCCTTTACGATGCGCTTCATACAGTCTTGTATGCCCATCAGTAGAAATCCATCTATCTTTATATTTACCAGCCTGTATAATTACATCCTCTTCCCGTTGGATAAAATGAGAAACTGCATCAAGTTTATCCTGATCTACATAAAACTGGGATGGCTGAATCATAGAAAGTGAAATACGAAAGAGTTTCTGCGCAGCATACTCTTTTACAATTGCATTATGGTCATCGTAAAAACATGTAATGTGTGGTGCATGTATACGAAAGTAATCAATCACATCACAATATACACTCCGATCTTTTCCACAAATCAAAGCTTCATTTTTAGAAACAATCACAATCTCATATGGTTCATCATCCACAAGATAACAGCCATGTTGATATAGCGCCTCTTTGGTAAATCTCGGATCATCATAGGTATCAATTCTTTGTATTTTCATATGCACCATCCTACCACAAAAAAGAAATGATTGCCCAAAAAGCAATCACTTCCATCAATGTATGATTTCTTCCATAACAAGTGCTGCTAGAATTGGTATCAGACTGCCCAGCAGCACGGGAATCCATTTATACTTGCTCATGTTTCTTTACAGTGATAATAGATTTAAACAAATCTCCATCAATCTGAATCTCAAAGGAACCTTGCATCAAATCCATCAAAGATTTCGCAATATTCAATCCAAGTCCAGATCCCTCTGTATGTCTAGAACTATCTCCTCTGACAAATCTTTGCATCAATTCTTCTTCCGTGATATTCAATTGATTCTTAGAAGTATTCTTGATTGTTGTAATGACATTTTCTCCATCTTCAACAACATCAATATACACACGACTGCCATCCATAGAATACTTTGATGCATTGGAAAATACATTTCTAAGCACTCTCCAAAGCAGTCTTCCATCCGCATCCACTTCAATCTTTTCTTCTGGAATCTTTGTAATCAGCAAGAGATTCTTTTCTTTCAATCTCTCTTCATATTCCGCACTTGCCTGTTCAATGATTTCTTTGATGGATACAACATCCATATGCACCTGAATATTTCCACTGCTTGCTTTCGAAGCTTCCACAACATCTTCTGTCAGTCTCTTTAATCTTTGCGACTGTCTTTGTAGAACATCAATATATTCCTCTGTTTTTTCTTCCTCATGTGGTTTTGACAGTAAATCCACATAGTTAATAATGGATGTTAAGGGTGTTTTGATATCATGAGAAACATTTGTAATCAATTCCGCTTTCATTCTTTCAGATTTCAATTCATTCTCAATCGCCTTTTTCATGCCTTCACTGATCAAGTTCAAGTTCTTTGCATGTTCATAAAATGGGCCATGCAGACGATTCAGTGCTTCTTCACTGATACGATAATCCAATTCTCCATTTGCGAGTTTCTCAGCAGCTGTTAATAATGTTTTTGTATCTGCGTTGATTTTGATCAGAATCCATACTCCATATAACATTGCCAGCATCAAAATCACAATGAACAATTCAAAGAATACTTCCCCCACTTCTGCAACTGTAACAAAGAAGATCAATAAAAGTACAAATGAAATACAAACAAGACCAACAATTACTTTCTTCCATACTGCAGAAGAATGACAATATGCATCATAGAATTCTACAATAACTTTTTTCACTGGATAATATACAAACTGTATTGCTTTTACAATCACATTATTAGAAATCAATGTATGTGATTTAATTCTTACCACAAACGATATGTAATACACATACACAACCAAAGCAAGCAAGATCACAAATGCAATCAAAGGAAGTCCAGCTTCAACAAAGTCCATTGATGCTTCATAAAACATCATATAAGAAATACTTGATAACAGTTCTGAACCAATCAAGCAGATACAACAGCCAACAAGAATCATCACAAATGTAAACACATCAAACGGAATCCGATCAATCCATGATAAATGAATCCCATCCTCTTCTTTTGTATGTCCTGCCGCAATGGTTTCATATACAAGAAGTATTAATATAACAGCTGCAGAAGCAACAGTGTACGTAACTGCATTTTCTGTATATGGTTTAACCATCTTGTAAACCTGATATCTCTGATAGAATTGTGTATCATCATTGATTGTTGGCTCGTTCACACCAACATGCACAATATACGCAGCATTACTATTCTCAAATGCATCACCTTCAAATATTCTTCGATTGTCTGCATTCGTAATATCACCAATCCCATATTTCTTGACAAGCGGATAGTCAGAATCTTCTGTATAGTTTTTACTCTCTGCTAAAGATACATAACTCTTTGTTTTCGCATCATATTTTTCAACATAATAGTCAAAGTTCTCACTGATTTCTCTCACGAAAGCTTCTACAGCAGAATCATTCACCTTCTTTTCAGAAATGGCATATCCATATTTATTATAAATATTGTAATCTACCGCTTCCTGCGCACTTGAAGATTGTAAATACTCTTCACTACCCCATCCATATCCATATTCAATCAAGGAAACACCGCCAAAGAAACACGCAATTGATCCAAAGGCCACAAGCAGTATCACACCAATTGTTTTACAAATTCCACTCTTTTTCATAAGCATTTCTCCATCTTATACCCTCTGCCCCACACAACTTTGATGTATCGAGGTTCACTTGGGTTAATTTCCACTTTTTCTCTCAGATGACGAATATGTACTGCAACTGTATTTTCTCCATTCATAAACGGTTCATTCCAGATTTTCTGATAGATTTCAGAAGAAGAAAATACTTTTCCAGTATTCTTCATCAACAATAACAAGATGTCATATTCCACCGGTGTCAATAAAATAACATTTCCATCTACAGTTACTGTTTTCGAATCATCATTGATTTCAATACCACCATTCTTCAATACATTTGAAGAATTCGTATTTCCGCCAAGAACTGTATATCTTCTAAGACATGATCTCACTCTTGCGATGACTTCTGCTGGATTGAATGGCTTTGTAATATAATCATCTGCCCCAATATTCAATCCCAGTATCATATCAGTATCTTCACTTTTTGCTGTCAAAAAAATGATTGGCACATTACTTTCTTCACGAATCTTGCTCGTTGCCTGATACCCATCCATCTCAGGCATCATAATGTCCATCAGAATTAAATCCACTCTTTCTCTATGCATAATATCCACAGCCTGTTTTCCACTATTCGCTGTCAATATCTCATACCCCTCTGGTTTTAAATATATTTCTAACGCAGATACGATATCCTTTTCATCATCCACAATTAATAACGTTGCCATACTTCCCTCTTTCTTTACACTCTCATTGTACTGATATGTCCCTTAAGAAAATAGATTTCAAATCATTAAGATTTTATTAATCAGGCATAAAATCCATACATGCATGAATTATTACAGATTTCAATGTTGATTTTCTTATAAATCCATATATCATATTCCCATTGGGCGTAAATAATAGCTGGTTATTTATTCTCAAAGCAAAAATGTCCTAGCCATTACTCCCTTTGGCATAGGACATTTTATTTCATTTTAATAGATGCATGAGATAACACCGTTGTTTTATCATGATCCGTACTATCTAACGAAGTAGAAATTCTTTCATCCGATTGATTTGTAGAAATCAAGATCGTTGATTCTGGTGGAATAACATAATCCCCATACACCGTTGAAGCATAGAAATCTTCACTTCCCATATTTCGAATAAATACTGGCGTAAATTTTCCTTGCCATTCATCAAACTGATACGCATTCTTGCCAAACGGAAAGAATCTAAAATAATAATCCATTGCTGGATCACTCAACACAAATGCATCTTCAAACATTCCTCTTTGAATATCATAATCCAGTCTGCGATAGATTTTCTTCCCCTGTCTTAATTCTAAAGATACAAAATGATTTAAGATATCTGAAGAAAACGTCAATATTGCACAAGTTCTAAAGTCATCAGGTGTCTGCTGACTTTTTTTATTCATCTGTTTACGATCTTCTGACTGTTTGATCTTGTTAAATACAAGAACATCATCTGGCCATAGATAATCTCTCAATGCACGTCTTAATACTCGCTTATCCAACGCATCATGTTCACAATACTTCGCAAGATATTCAGAGTTTTCTGTATAGATATGCAAAGCCCCCCATTCCACTTCTAAACGTGTTACAAAGGAAGTATGGATCCATTGTCCTTCTTCAAATGCATCATTTCCACTGATGTTTCCCCATACTCTATATTTATCTTTTGTTTGATCAAAATACCAATTCTTTAATGTATATACATGTATCATCGCTATCTATTGTACATGAAGCAGCACAAAAAGACTCTCATGATTTTAAAACTTTCCAACCTTTACAATTTAAGTCGAAAATAAAACATGCATCATTCACCATGTTTCGTATTCAACCTGATCATTGATAAATTCCCTGAAAAGCGGCAGCACAAATGGCATAAATCCTCTTTTCACTTATATTCATTCTTTTACTCTTTTTTACCATTTTTTACCTTTGTAAATTTGTTTTACCTTTTTTTACTCTTTTTTACCTTTTATATTTAACGCATTGAGCAGTAACTCTGCTTGCACCACCGCTAAACTAAGTCAAAGCACAACGTTCACCTGCCATATCATCAGACCATGTTAAAAATACAAAATAAGAATGCAGATTTCTATACAATTTTATTATGTATATTTCCTGCATTCTTATTTTTGATTTTCACAAATTATTTTTCTTGCCAGTGATTATTCAACTGCGTTAATCAGATCCAGCACAGCTTTCTTGATTGCTTCATTCTTTTCTTTTGCTTTCTGCATTGTTTCATCACTGCTGTAAAAATACATCTTGATCTTAGGTTCTGTTCCACTTGGACGAACCGCAAACCATGTATCCTCATCCACAAAGAAACGTAATGCATTATGTGGAGGCAGATCTTCATATCCATCAACATAATCAATGATATGATCAATCTTATATTCGCCAATCTGCATTGGCTTTTCATTTCTGATCCACTTCATCATTCTATCAATTCTTTCTTTGCCAGGAATACCTTCAAGAATGATATTAACGCCTTCTTCACATGTATAGCCATACTTCGCATAGATTTCCTGTAAAACATCCCACAATGTCTTACCTTGCTTTCTATAGTATGCTGCAGCTTCCGTCACAAGCATACCTGCAGAAATACCATCCTTATCACGGATATCTTCACATCCAGCATAACCAACACTTTCTTCATAGCCAAACAGATATGTATAGCCATTCTCATGAAGATAAGGAATCTTGCCACAGATATTTTTAAAACCTGTCAACGTTTCAAACATTTCCACACCATAAGCCTTAGCCATCTTTGTAGAAAGCGTAGACGTAACAATGGACTTCACCATTGCACCCTTCTTAGGCAATGTACCTGCAGATTCATGTCCTTCTAAGATATAGTTAACAAGTAGATAACCTGTCTGGTTACCATTTAATGGAACATAGTTGCCATCATTATCACGAATCTCAATCGCAAAACGATCAGAGTCTGGATCAGTAGCCATCAACAGTTCAGCACCAAACTCCCTGCCATATTTTTCACTCAAGGCAAATGCCTTTGAATCTTCTGGGTTTGGATAGCCAACCGTTGTAAAATCCGGATCTGGATCTTCCTGTTCAGGAACGATCTTCCAGTTTGTAAAACCACGATCATTTAACATTTGTCTAAAAGGAATCGAACCACAGCCATTAAGTGGTGTATATACAAGAGGAATAGAAGCATCAATTTCATCTCCTGTATGAATTGCCAAAGATTCAACTTTATCGAGATATTCACGATCTTCTTTTTCACCCAATACGATGATTTTGCCCGAAGCAACACCTTCTTCATAAGAAGATTTCTTTACACCATTCCAGATATCTACCGCATTGATTTCTTTTTCCATACCGTCAGCAATTTCACTGGAAACCTGACAGCCATCACTCCAGTATGCTTTATATCCATTGTATTCCTTTGGATTATGAGACGCTGTAATATTAATTCCCGCAACAGTTCCAATCTTACGAATCAAAAAAGCAAGTTCTGGTGTTGGTCTTAGAGATGGGAATGTGTATACTTTAATTCCATTTGCTGCTAAAATACCCGCTGTCATTTCACAGAACTCTCTAGAAAAATGTCTAGGATCATGTGCAATCACAACACCTTTTTCCATTGCTTCTTTTCCATGATTAATAATGAATTGTGCAATGCCCTGTGTTGCCTTGCCAACAGTATAGAAGTTCATACGGTTAGTCCCCGCACCAACTTTTCCTCTCAATCCTGCTGTACCAAAAGATAAATCTTTATAAAAACGATCTTCTTTTTCTACTTCATCATCTTTAATATCCACAAGTTGTTTTCTGAGTGGATCATTTTCATCTAGATGATCTAACCACTCTTGATATGTTTGTTGATATGTCATATTATTTTTCCTCATTTCTTATACATTTATTGTACATTATCTTCCAAGCATAAAAGCATCCAATTTCTCAACAAAACAAGGATTTTGAATCCCATGTTCTTTTCCGCTAGAGATACATTTCAATAACCACGAAAGATTCTGTGCCAGTCTTTCCATTTCTTCTGTATCTTTTTCATCATCACACACTGTGTTCCAGTATCTGCCACTTACAACAGGCATGCAGCTATAAGAAAAATAACGATTCAATTCCTGATATGCATGCTCCGTATTTCTACGGTTAGATGCAAGAATCACCCCACCAATCTTGCCAACATAGTTTTCGTTGTTACTGCGAAATAAACACTTCAATAATTCAATTGCCTGTTTACTTGCTTCAGAGTACATCACATCACTGCCAATGATCAAAGCATCAAATTCCTCACTATGCTCATGAAGTTCATTGATAATACCATCAAATAAACATCTTCTTCTTTTCAAGCATTTCCCACAGCTCGTACATGGATGAACATCTTTCACCCAGCGAACATCATATTCTATATCCATTTCCGCAAGCTTTGCACAGCACAATGCAATGCCTTTAGAAAGCAATCCATTTTCTTCTTCACTTGTATTCAAAAATAAAACTTTCATTCAAAATACCTCTGCATTTAATTTTCGCATACTTTACTTCCACATAAAATATTTTTATGTTAGAATACACAGACAAACGAGTGGTTAGCTCAGCTGGGAGAGCACCTCCTTGACGTGGAGGGGGTCATGGGTTCGAGTCCCCTACCGCTCACGATGCAAAAGTCCTTTATGCAAGGACTTTTTTTGTAAAAAAGTCGCAAAATCATGCGACTTTCTTCTCTCATTTTTTTGCTTTTTTCTTAGCAGATTTCTTTTCTGCATTATGAATTACTTCTTCTGCATTTGGAGTATTGATTGTTGTTTCTAGCCACAATGGTTCACCCCTTAGAAGCTTTTTTACCTGAATTAAATCTGCTGTTGCAAAATCAGGACGTTCTTCAACGATGGATCTTGCTTTATCAGGATTTGACGCAAAGCCAACAGTATAAACGCCTGCATCTTTTCCAGACATAATTTCTGCACAGCTGTCAGAAACATAGACACAGCTTTTTGCATCTAATAGCTTTAATGCAGTAAATAAACTGTTTGCTTCTGCCTGTGCATTTTTCTTACCACCAATAATGACATCAAAATACTGAATCAAATGTGCATGTTCCAGTAAATCTACAATAGATGCTCTTTCACGTGTTGAAACTGTCGCAATTTTATACTCATGTTTCTTCAGCCACTTCAATAGATCTTTGATTCCATGCATTGGCTGAATCAAATCACTCAAATGATTCTTCTGCCAGGAATTATATTCATCCACCATTCTCTTTGTATCTTCTTCAGGAAAACAATATTCCATCACAGAATATACAGAGTCATCTAATGCTGCAAGCTGAATTTCTTTTGTGAATAGTTCATTCTTATGATGACGGTCAAACAGTTCACGATACGTTGCAATAATGGCAGGTTCTGTATCCATGACTGTACCATCAAAGGATAAAACAATGACAGGTTTTTCTTTGTTCTCTTTCTGATTTTTCATAATAATACCTCGTTTCCAAATCCAATTTTTAATTCTATTCTTCATTTAAAAGATGGTGTAATTCTTCTTTGCACGGTAACAGCGTAGTTTTTGAATTGGGGAAACACTGTTTGGCCAATTGAGTCATTTGAGTATAAAAGATAGAATTGACGAAAATCTGTTGCTTACTTCATTCATTTGTAATACGCCACACTTTCGATATATATATATTCTCATTATAATTTTATTCAACATTTATATCTATAGCACAATTTATAAAACATTTTTTAATCATTTGCTAATAAGTCTACAAACATAAAAGGAACTATAGTCCATAGTGCATAGACCTCCTAAGCAGGAGGTCATTTTCCTAAGCAAGAGGCAAAAACTTGTGGTATTATCTTTTATATATTTCGGTAGCTCAGCTGGATAGAGCATCCGCCTCCTAAGCGGAAGGTCGTGGGTCCGAATCCCATCCGGAATACCATTTTAGCCTTTATTTAAGCGGTTTTTCCGCTTTTTTATTTTTTTGTAATGACCTTTCATAGCATTCAGAATTTTCAGCTCAGATTGTAAAAATGATTAAAATTTCTCTGCATCAGATTCGTTCGGATGACCTGTTTCAATCCGAACTTTTTTACATCATTTTTAGGGTCATCTAATGGATTTCTAATGCTATCTAATAAAACCCTACGGCACTAGGCGCACCAGGCGATATGTCACGAATTCTAATATAGTGTTTAATCACCTCCCAAAGTAGCAATTAATAGCTGCAATAATTCGGGATCCTGCTTGATTTTTTCCAAGACCTGATCTATATCAACTTTCTTACTTGCCTGGGGAACTTCGACATAGTTTTCCATGTTTTGTTTATAGAAACTATCTTCAAACTTTTGCGCATTTACTCTTCGATCTTCATCTAAAATATGACTATATAAATCCATAACCATATCAGCTTGAGAATGGCCGGTGTCTCCTTGTGTTGCTTTTATATCTCCATTATTCAGTTTTAATTTATAGGTTGTACTTGTATGACGTAAGGAATGAAATACAACATGGGGAAGTCCGGCTTCTTTTTCTAATTTTGATAAGCCTTTACGAATAACACTTCCATCACATGGAATACCGTTTGGCTGACATATCACAAGATTGTAATTATGATATTTATCCCCGTAAGCTTCTTTGTATTTATTTTGTTCTTCTTTCCACTGTTTCAAAAAACAAGCCAATGTGTTTGGTAACCAGATTTTTCGAACACTACTATCTGTTTTAGGAGTTTTTAAAACCAGTCTTGTTGCGTTTTTTCTTTCTTCGAATTGTGGAAAGATGAATAGTACATCTTTGTTATTCAGTTTTTCAAGTGCATCTGTACGTGCTCTTTCTAACTGCTGCTTTATATAAATATGTGTATCGTTATTTGAAAAATCATCATCACTGATATGCACATTATCCCAAGTAAGACCGAGTACTTCTCCAATTCTTAAAGAACAGGCAAATGCAAGTTGAATGGCAATCGAAAGTTTTGGATCTTCACAAACTTCAAGAGCTTTGGCAATCTGATTAGCTGTCCATATTTCACGCTTTTCATATTCATGTTTGGGTGTGTCAACTTTTAAGAATGGATTATTTTGAATATATTCCCATTTAACAGCTACGTTAAATGTGCAACGCAAAACTCTATGAATCTCTGCGATAACCCTGCTAGATACTTTTCCGGTTTTCATTGTATTTTCACTTTCTTTAAGATTTGCATAATATTGTTCAATCGTTATTGGACGAATTTCATCTAATTTATAGTGCCCTAGATACGGTGAAATATAAGCTTTAAATAATGCTGTATTCTTTTCCATAGTGGATATTGACCATTTGTTACATCCATAAAGATCTACATACGTTGGCCAAAATTCATTTAAAGTCGTTGTACTTGGTGCAATGAATGTTCGATCCGCTTGTTGAAGTTCAACTTCGGCTTTTCTCTTTCTAGCTTCTCTTAACGTCCTGAAAGATTCCCACTTTTGCTTTACTTTTCCATATTTATCTGTGTAATAGTAAATTACATTGTATTTATCCTTTCGTTTTTGTATCGATGCCATCTTATTCACCACTTTCAATTTCTAATAATTTCATCAATAACTTTTTACGGATATTTTTGTCCTCACTAAGCTGTCTGACTAAATCTACCGCATCTTTTTTATCTTTATCAGGCAATTCTTTTTTCATTTGATTTGAAAATTCGGAATTGATTTTCGCTGTTTTTTCTTTGGCAGTTAAACCAGAATAGCTAAAGGGAATATCATTGTGTTCATAATAATAAATATCCCTATAAGGTCTTCCATCTGGTGCAACTTTCCCAGAAAAGAATTTCAATCCTGCTAGTGTATGTCTTGGAAGATCTAAAGCGCATGTTGTTTGATCTAAATGTTTAAGCAATAAACGATCATCATATGGACTGATTCCAAAAGTTGTAAACATCAATGCATCAGGACTTGTATCAAACTGGAATATGTCTTTAGAACGCTTTTTCCAGTTTTGTAACAATTCATACAGAGTACGTGGAATAGAATATATATTTTCTTTATCCACATAATGATGAACAACCTGGGTTTTAGATTTGATCTTTTTATCATGAACATATTTTTTGATTACATAGGATTCAGGAAGGAAGAATAATTCTTTTTCATACATGCGTTCCATCATTTTATTTGTTCGAATATAGTACTTATCCTTTTTATGATAAAAATCTGACCATACTAGACCAAGTACATCCGTCACATTCATTCCGGTTGCAAATACGATTTGCATAATGACATATAGTTTTTCCTCTTTGCAGCCATCAAAAATCTGAAGCATGGTTTCATAAGTCCAATCTGTATATTTCTTTGGTCTTTTTTTAAAATCATTCGGATCTGAAATATGAATCTCATTAAATGGATTTTCATCCATGATTCCCATCTTAATTGCATGATCACACGTACTTATAAGCAATAGCTTACAGGCTCGAATCGTCTTTACAGACAATGTACTATTCCTTCCTATACTTTTGATTGTGCAGAGCTGGTTAATAATAGAATTTGCAAAGGCTGAATCAACATCTTTAACTTTAGTTGTTTCTACAAGGCTACGAAGATACACATCATAGTTTTTTTGAGCCTCGTGATATTTTTTTAAATGATCTCTGAAATATGGATCAGCAAGCCAATCTTCCATTACATCCACAAATAAACTATCTGGTGAAAACATACATGTCTCACCATCTAATAATTCTTTTCGTTTAGCTGCATCTTCATAGTTATCGAATAATTCCTTAATCATTTTTATTTCTTTTGCAGGTGTGACTACCTCGTAAGTTACTTGAAATTTCTTTCCCAATTTTAAAATCACAGCCACCCTCATTCCTCCTTTATTGTTGACTGTCAAACCATTGATCAAAGGATTCCTTGTTAATACGAAGAATTTTTCCAACATGAATGACTTTGAATAATCCTTTTCTTGTTAAGTCATAGGCTGCTGTCCTTCCAATACCAAGTATTTGCATAATTTCAGCAACCGTATATGTTTTCTTTTCGCACATAACAGGTTTCATCTCTTTGTTCCTCCTTACTATAAAATCTTTGAAATCTAAATTCTCACCTACAAAATAAAAGGAAGCAGCTGGGAAAGGACTGCTTCCAAAAGGAAAGGGAACATAACCAAAGCTATTTTCTTTGGTTATGTAAACGTAAATCTAGACTGATTTTTATTTTTCTATCAATAGCAAGCATATCAACTCTACTAACTGTACCAATTTTCTTTAACAATCGAATTTTATCAATAACACGAATCTGTTCACACATGACCATTGATTTGTATTTCAATCCAATACCATCTGGTAAAAGATGATGTGTTGGTAAATGATGTTTTGTATAAATCTTGGAAGATAAACAAGCCACAATAGTTGTTGGACTATATTTATTACCACGATTGTTTTGAATAATCACAACAGGTCTTACTTTTCCTTGTTCAGATCCTGATGCATCACTTAAATCCGCTAAATAAATTTCGCCTCTTTTTACTTTCATGCATATTCACTCCTTATGTAAAACCGGGAGCTAGTCCCGGTTGATGTTTAAAAATAAAATATTTATCGTGTTTTCTATTTATCACCTGATTACCCGAAAACAAAGGAATCCTATTAGACAAGATAGTTGCTAATTATCTTTCATTGGCATCGCACCAACCCATATCACGCTTGAGCCTGTCGCTAGAAGTATCATTATCTTATATATTGTCATGGCACAATCAGCAAAATTGTTTATCAATCTAAAGTATCATCGCTCGTTAAAAAACATCATCGCGCAGTAGTGAAATAGCTCGAATATATAAGTGTTGTATCTAACAGTTGTTATGCTGTTTTCAAAGAGCTACTAGGAAGATATATATCCCCCTTCACTAGATAGTCCTTGAAATCGTCAATTATTAGCCTCTCTTTTTACATTTTTTTGAGAATTTTTCGATTCTTTTATAAACTGCGTTGGTCGTCATATGTAAATCTTCAGCAATTTCCCGTACACAATACTTGTTTTTCAACATTACAATGATTTTCTGCATGACAGGATCACACTTTTTCAAATGCTTATAAACAACGGCATCGTTTACTCCATTTAGTACATCTTCCCATGTATATTCACTTATACAATCTTCAGAAGGTTCATTTAGAAAAAATTTTACTTCAGTTGGCGATTCATTACGGTGAAAACTGCGATTTTTGTTGAAATCAAAATCATCTAGTTCTCGAAGGTACTGAATCTTCCATTCAGGAAATCCTAATAATCGTAGTAAGTTTTCTTCTTTTTCTTTTTCTTCTAAATACTTTTTCTTTTCGTAACCATAGTTATACATTTAATTATTCCTCCTTTTGTGAAGGAGAAACAATTTTCCCTTCACTTGAAAGTCCACAAAAAAGGCTTTTTTTAGCCTTGAAAGGGATAAAAAAAACAGATCAACTGTCTGAAACAGAGATCTGTACCAATAAGTTGTATTTTTGATTCAATTCTCTTTTCATATTTGAAAAGAGTTTGGAGGAGACCGAATTCTTACCATTAACATTATTAGAACATGTGAAAGTTAGTTCATCAATAACTAAAACAAAATAAATATAAAATAAAAAAATATCACTAAATGGTGATATTTATGTTTCTATTTATACATAATTCCTTTATAATTGAAAATAAAGAAAGAGGTCTAATCATATGGAAATTAGTTATAATCGTTTGTTTAAATTATTAATTGATAAAGGTATGAAGAAAACTGAATTTGCAAAAATTGCAGGACTTACTCCTGGAACGTTAGCAAAACTTTCAAAGAATCAAACAGTTTCAATGGATTCTTTAATTAAAATGTGTAAAACATTAAATTGCACATTTGATGATATTGTAGAGATAGTTGGGGAAGAATAAAATGGCAAAGTATAGTGTTAATAATCATTCTGTTGAAAATATTATTTCTTGGATCAATAGTGGCGAAATTGCAATTCCAGAAATGCAAAGACCATTTGTTTGGGAAGCCAGTAAAGTAAGAGATTTGATGGATTCTTTATATAAAGGTTATCCAGTAGGTTACATAATAATATGGAAAAATCCAGACGTTAAATTAAAAGACGGTACTTTTAGTAATGGTAAAAAAATTGTTATTGATGGACAGCAACGAATTACAGCCCTAACTGCAGCAATCACTGGGCAAGAAGTAGTTAATCAGGAATATAAAAAAATTCCAATTAAAATTTCATTTAATCCATTTGATGAAAAATTTGAAGTTTGTAATCCAGCACTCGAAAAGGACAGTAAATATATCAATGATATATCTGAAGTTTTTAAACCTGATTTCAATTGTTTTAATTTTGCTATACAGTATGGCAACCAAAATGATTCAAATCCTTCTGATATTAACAATACACTTGTTAAGTTGAAAGGGATTTTAGGGAACAGTATAGGTGTTATTGAATTAAATCAAGAATTGGATATTGAAACAGTAACAGATATTTTTATTCGCATTAATTCAAAAGGAACAGTTCTATCTCAAGCTGATTTTGCAATGAGCAAAATATCTTCAAATGAAAAATATGGTGGAGATATTATTCGAAAAACAATTGATTACTTTTGTCATTTAAATCAGAGGCCTATGGATTTAGAAACAATAAAGTCTAATGATCAAGAATTTGCAAAATTGGATGAATTTAATAAAATTCAATGGATTACCGATAATACAGATGATATATATTCACCGACTTATACAGACATTTTACGTGTTGCATTTACTTCACAATTTCATAGAGGAAAATTATCAGATTTAGTGAATTTGTTATCTGGAAGAAATTTTGAAACACGTGATTATGAAGAAGAAATTGCAGAAAAATCTTACGATAGATTGCATGATGGCGTACTGAAATTTATTAATAAAACAAATTACGATCGTTACATGATGATTTTGAAATCAGCTGGTATTATTGATGCTTCTTTAATTAGATCTGATAATGCTTTAAATTTTGCATATGCACTATTCATCTTGCTTAGAGATAAAGGTGTACATCCTAACACTATAGAAACGGTAGTTAGAAAATGGCTTGTATTATCAATTCTTACAGGAAGATATTCTGGCTCTCCTGAATCCATGTTTGATTATGATATTAAGCGTTTTAATGCAAATGACCCAGAGGAATATTTGAAGAGTGTTGAACTTGGGCAATTATCAGATGCCTATTGGGAACATATACTACCTGAAAGATTAAACACTTCCGTTGCAAGTAGTCCATATTTTAAACTATATTTAATGGCTCAGGTGCATTCAGGTGATAAAGGCTTTTTATCTAGCCAAATTACTGTAGGCGCATTAATTTCTAACCGAGGAGACATTCATCATCTTTTCCCTAAAAAATATTTACAAAGAAATGGTCACAACTCTAGGTCTGAATACAATCAAATTGCAAATTATGCGATTACCCAATCTGAAATTAATATTCAAATAAAAGATGATGCACCAAATATTTATATGGCAAAAATTCTTGAACAAATAGAATCTAAAAAATTGGTTATTGGTGGAATACTAACTAAAGAACAATTGAATGAATCATTCAAACAAAACTGCATTCCAGAAGAATTTGTAAATTACGATGTTAACACTTATTATGAATTTTTAGCTAGAAGAAGATATCTAATGTCGCAAAAGATAAGAGATTATTATTTTAGTTTGTAGAATCCTTAATGTTAAAGCTTTGAGATTGGAGAGGATATTAAATGAGCAGTAATTTAGGATATGAAAGTGAAAAAGTTCTTGAAGATAATTTGATAAAACAATTAAAAGCTGATTCTTTGATTAAAATATGTACAACATTAAATTGTAGTTTTGATGATATAGTAGAGATAATTAACAACGAGGAGTGATCAATATGCCGATACCGAATAATGATATTTCTATTTTTACTAACAAGAATGAAAATGGAATTAAACTATCTGATAGATTAAATACGGTATTAACAAATTCAAATTATTTTGATATTTTAGTAGGATATTTTCGTATAACTGGATTTTATTTATTAAAAGAAAAGTTAGAAGATGTTAAAGAAATTCGTATTTTAATTGGATTAGGAGCTGATTTAGAAACAGTTAGAACAATGGATATTTTTGAACAATCTGGTGCGAATGCTACAAAAAAAGTTCAAAAATTAGTTAAAGAAGAATTTAATAAAACATCTGATGATAATCTTGAAATGGAAAATGGGATTATTAAATTTTGTGAATGGATTAAATCTGGAAAATTAAAAATTCGTATGTGTTATGAAAAAAATGTTCATGCGAAGCTATATATAATAAGAAAAAATCCAGATATTGTTCCTGATCAATTTGGAAATTTAATTACCGGTTCTAGTAATTTTACATATAACGGTTTAGATAAGAACGTTGAATTTAATGTCGAACTTAAAGATCAGGCAAACGTACAATATGCATTGAGCTTTTTTGAAGAATTATGGTTAGATTCTAAAGATATTACAGAAGATATTTTAAATACAATAACTACAGATACTTGGATGAATAGGAATATTACACCATATGAATTATTCTTGAAAATGCTATTTGTATATTTTGAAGAAGAACTCGATTCTAGAAAAAAAGATTATGATTGGCCAGATGGATACATGAATTTGCAATACCAATCCGATGCTGTAACTCAAGCAAGGAAAATACTAGCTCGGCATGGTGGAGTTATTATTTCTGATGTTGTTGGTCTAGGTAAAACTTATATTGCTGCAATGCTTGGGAAATTATTAGATGGAAGAAAATTGTTTATTGTACCTCCAGTAGTAAAAGATAACTGGGAAGATGTTTTGTCTGATTTTGGTTACAAAATGTCTGACAAAGTAGTTTCTCTAGGCGTTGTTGATCAATTGTCGGAAATGGATGATATCGCCTCTTATAAATATGTGTTTATAGATGAAGCTCATAGATTTAGAAACGCATCTTCATTGCAGTTTCAACATTTAAAGAAAATTTGTTATGGTAAAGGGGTAATTCTTATTACTGCTACTCCTCAAAATAACACAATTCTTGATATTGCCAATTTGATTACGTTATTTCAGGATTCACGTAACTCTTCCATTATTCCAGGAAACAATAATTTAGAAAAATATTTCAATGATTTATACAGAGAAGTTAAAAATTCTGGAAATGATCCAACAGTGGTATCCTCTGTTGCAGCTGAAATAAGAGATAATGTATTAAGACATGTATTGATTAGACGTACTAGGAAGGAAATAACTGAATATTATAAAGAAGATCTTGATAAGCAAGGATTAACATTCCCGATAGTAAATGATCCAATTCGTTTAGATTATATGTATGACGATGAAATGGAAAAAACTTTTACAGATACTATTGAGTTGTTAAAGGATTTTTCTTATGCAAGATATGCACCACTATTATATTTAAAAAATCAAAAGAAGGTTGGATCTGATAAAGCACGTCAGCAAAATATGATTGGCTTTGTTAAAACAATGTTAGTTAAAAGATTGGAAAGCTCTATTTTTGCGTTTTTAGAGTCTGTTAAACGTCTTCAAAAATCATCTGAAAGTTTTATTAATTTGTATAATAGAGGAAAAGTTGTTGTTGGGGCAGCCTCTAGGACAAAAAATAATTTTGAAGACCTAGAACAAATGGAAGATGCAGCATTTGAAATATTTATTGATTCAAACGATATTGACTGCTATTCACCAGATGAGTTTGTGGATGGATTTATTGATAAAGTTAAAGCAGATGATACAATATTGCATTCAATCTATAATATGTGGAATAAATATGATATTAAGGTTCGTGATGCAAAATATAATAAATTAAAAAAATATATTAATTCAATAAATAAGTCAGAAAAAATCATTATCTTTTCTGAAGCAAAAGATACAGTTTTGTATTTGAAAGCCAAATTAGAAAAAGATTATGGAAATGTTGTTATAGATTTCTCGGGTGGAGATTCTATGAGCAAAAAAGATTATATACGTGATAATTTTGACCCCAAATACGAATCTAAAGGTATTAATGAAAAAAGAATTTTAGTTACTACAGATTCTTTGAGTGAAGGTATTAACCTTCATAGAGCATCAATAATATTTAACTACGATTTGCCATGGAATCCTACAAGAGTTATGCAAAGAGTAGGACGTATAAATCGTGTAGGTTCAAGGAATGAGCAGTTATATGTGTATAATTTCTTTCCTAGAGCCAACACGCGTGAACATTTAACATTAGAAGAATCAATTAAATCAAAAGTACAAATGTTTAATGAGTTACTTGGTGAAGATTCAAAGACTATTACAGATGATGAACATGTTACATCATATAACCTGTATGATTTTCTTATGATGGCAAATAAACTTGATGATGAAACAGATTTGATGTCTAATGGATTGCAAATGTCTTATATCAGGCTACTCAACAACTTGATAGAAACCAAACCTGAATACGCTAAAAAAATTCAAAATTTGCCAGACAAGATAAGAGTTGCAAGATATACGAGCAATGAAAGTAGTATCGTTACTTTTATAAAGCAAGGATGGATAAAAAAATTTATGAAGTACGAGAATGGATCTTCTAAAGAAATCGAATTTGAAGAAGCTGCTCAATTATTAAAATCTGATGAAAATGAAAAAAGCGTAGAAATACCTAAAAATTATTTTGAAGGGTTTAATGCTAATAGGGAATTTTATAATTCAATTCTTAATGATTCAAAAGTGACTAGTTTAGTATCTACTGCTTCACCAAATGAAAAAGTAGTAAGACAAAACTTAAGAGGTTTATTAGCCGGGTCATTTTTAAATACAAATGATAGGGAGTATCTCGAAAAAGTTGATAAAGCCATTAAGCGTGGATCACTTACATCAAAAGTATTTAAAGATATAAAAAACGCATTGACAAAAAATAATAAAACAATAGATTCAATTATTAAATGTTTTAAAGATAATATCGATGATGTTTATTTGATTGAAAGATCTAATTATGATATTAACAATTCATTAGATAAACCAAAGATTATAGTTTTATCAGAATATCTAACAAAAGAAGGTGCATAAAATGGAAAATATTAAACAATTATTGACAGTTCCTTTTAGTCAAGCAAATTATAAAAAATTTTCAATTAATTTATTGAATGATGTTGAAACCGTTCCGCTATCTGAAAATACAGAAATTCCTTCAGCATTCAAAAGTACTATCTCTTCTTATACTATTTATGGAAAATACAGTGATAGTGATGAAAAAAATATTATTGTGCTATCTGTAAAAGTTAAAGAAAATAGCAACGCGCAAAAAGCTCAGCGTAATTTTATAGCGCATTTATTGGAAAATGAGTTTTCCGATTACAGTGCTGCATTAGTAGCATATTATGATGAACATAGAAAGAATTGGAAGTTGTCCTTTGTAACCATAGAATATGAATTTGGAGAAAATGGAATTGAACTAAAATTCAAACCAGCTAAGAGATTCTCTTTCTTAGTTGGTGAAGATGAGCCTACAAAAACATATGTTCAACAGTTAAATCCAATTTATGTTTCAAATGAAAATCCAACAGTAGGACAATTATCTGATGCTTTTAGTGTTTCTCGTTTATCAAAAGATTTTTATGAAGAATATAAGAAAAAATATTTTGAGTTGTATGATTACTTAATAGGAAACAAAGAATTTCTGAACGAAGCAAACAAATTGGATTACCGTGGCGAAGATGGAGAAAATAAGTTTACAACAACATTCTGCAAAAAGACTTTAGGACAAATAATGTTTCTTCACTTTATCCAAAAAAAAGGATGGCTTGGTGTAAATGAAATATGGGGTGATGGAAATAAATCGTATTTGTTAGACAGTACCAAAGAATTCAAAGGTAATTATTTTAATGATTTCCTTGAACCTCTATTTTATAATGCGCTAAATGCTAAAAGAGAGAATGACAGATATTTGGATAAAAAGATACCATTTCTTAACGGTGGTCTCTTCCAACCAATTGAAAATTATGACTGGAAAAATACAAATTTTAATATTCCAAACTCATATTGGTTTAATGATACTGAAACTGGGTTATTAGATATTTTGTCACAATACAATTTTACTGTGGATGAATCCGATCCAGAAGAACAAGAAGTTGCTATCGATCCAGAAATGTTAGGTAAAATTTTTGAGTCATTACTAGATACAAAAGATCGTTCAGCATTGGGGGCATTTTATACTCCACGTGAAATTGTTCATTTCATGTGTGAAGAATCTCTTGCTGCTAGATTATCAAAAACATTAAATTTGGATTACGATTCAATTTTAAATTATGTTCGATACGGTGATGCGCTAAAAGAAACTGATTTTATAAAAGAATTTGCAGAAGATATAGATCAATGTGTTAGCCAATTTACAATTGTTGATCCGGCTGTTGGTTCAGGAGCTTTCTTAGTTGGAATGCTTAATCAAATTGTTAAATTAAGAACAAATCTATTACAATACACAAACAAATCATTTACGAAATACGAGTTAAAGTTACAAACGATTCAAAATTCATTATATGGTGTCGATCTCGAATATGATGCCGTTGAAATTGCAAAATTACGTTTGTGGTTATCATTAATTGTTGATCAAGAAACCAATGGCCTTGCACCTAAGCCTTTACCAAATTTAAATTTTCATTTACGAGTTGGTAATTCATTAGTTGATACATTTGAAAATATCAAACTATGGAGTACACGTTGGCGTGGAACGAAAAAACAAGCTAAGGTTAATAATCAAATGAATTTATTCAACACCGATACTGTTGAAGCAATATTAAAACGATTAAAAGATGCAAAAGTACAATTTTTTGGAACTTCAGATGAAAAGGAAAAGCAGAAATTATCTAATCAAATTGAAATTGAACAGATGGAATTGATTCGCTCTGAATTAGTAGCTCAAGGAAAATTTGATGTATATACTCGTATCGAAGATATGATAAAAAAGAAGACAAAACCTTTCTTTATATGGGAGTTAGAATTTGAAGAAGTTTTCAAAAATGGGCAAGGATTTGATATTGTTATCGCTAATCCGCCTTATGTACAGTTACAAAAAGAAGGTGGAAGGTTAGCAAATGAACTTAAAGATCAAGGATATGAGACATTTACCAGAACAGGAGATATTTACTGTATCTTTTATGAAAAAGGTATAGATCTTTTAAAAGACTGCGGAATTCTTTGCTATATAACTTCAAATAAATGGATGCGTGCAGGATATGGTGAAAAATTACGTAGGTATCTAGCTAATAATACGAATCCTTTAAAATTAATTGATTACGGTGGAAATAAAATATTTGAGTCTGCAACAGTTGATGTCAATACATTGATAGCAGCAAAAGAAAAAAATGAAGGACAAACTTTGGCCGTTACTGTGGATGAAGGTTGCACTATTAATTTGAGCGATTATATAAAGCAAAATAGCTCTGAAATATCATTTACAAATTCCGAAAACTGGGTAATTTTAAATCCTATTGAACTTTCTATAAAGAAAAAGATAGAACAATATGGAACTAAACTACAAGATTGGGACCTATCAATTAATAGAGGAATTCTTACAGGCTATAATGATGCATTCATTATAGATGAAGCAACAAAGAATTCATTAATAACAGCAGACCCCAAATCTGCTGAATTAATTCGACCGATTTTAAGAGGCAAAGATATTAATAGATATCATTATAACTTTGCAAAACTATGGGTAATTTATATTCCATGTGGATTTACTAATCATAAAAGAAATAATGAAAAACCAGAAGAATGGTTTAAAAATACTTATCCATCAATTTATCATCATCTTGTTGATGTAGAGAATGAATTATCTAAAACACGTAGTTCTAAATCAAAAGGTCTATATAAAAGAGATGATCAAGGAGAATATTGGTGGGAATTACGTAGTTGCAAATATTTGGACGATTTTTTTAAACAAAAAATCATTTACCCGAATATGACAAAATATTTACCTTTTTTCCTAGATAATCAATCTTTTTTCACCAATCAAAAATGTTATATTATTACAGGCACAAACTTAGCTTTTTTAACAGCTTTTTTAAATTCTAAACTTTTTAAGTATTGTTTTAGAGAGTACTTTCCACAATTACAGGGAGGCACTCGAGAGTTAAGTAAGATATTTTTTGAAAAAATTCCAGTACCTCTAATTTCTACAGAAACCAATAAAATATACGAAAAAATAGTCTTGGAAATTCAAAAAAATTATATGAATAATACCATTAATAATGAATTGGAAGATATAATCGATGAAATGATTATGCGTCTATATCCACTAAATAAAGAAGAGAAAGACGCGATTAGGTCTTTCTCTATCTAACAATCTCAAAAAAAGAATTGATTATTTTATCTATCTGCAAATATGTTTCTTCATTTTTTGCTGATAGATTTTTTTTGACTAATTCAGTGATTATTTCATGTTTTTCCTTTGGGAGTTTTAAAATTGGTAATTTTTTCAAACTTGAAGCAGAGCCATAATTATAGTTGCCTTTCGTAAAATTAACTTCAAAATATTTTTTATACAATGTAGAATTCAATATTCCACATAAATAATATAAATCATCACCTGTAATCATAAATATGGAATTATTAAAAAAATAATTTTCAGGAATAATTGTAAATTTATATTCTGAATTAACAGGAGTCCACACAAGTTTTTGCTTATAAAAATCGTCCATTTCAGTAAATCATTTATATGTGATTTATATATTCAATTTCATAATCTGAAAGATGAAATAACTGATATATTTTATTATCAATAATATCATCCATATTTTTATTTGATAATTCTTTATTCACTAAATCTGATATTTCCATTCTTTCTCGCATATTAATTTGCGGAATCGGTATTTTTTTTACATAAATAGAGAACATTCTCACTGCATTTGAACCCAACTGAACTGAAAGAGTTTTATAGTACCAATTAATAATACGAGAATTTAAAATTGCTAAGAAATATTTCAAATCAGCTTCATTTGGCTGTAAAAAATAGACAGTATTATTACAAAAAATACCTTGTTCAACACAGCAAAAAGACAATCTAGTATTTATATCGTTATACATAATTTTAGGCTTATAAAAATCGTCCGAATAATTTATCTGATCTTGAGTTTCAAACCATTTATTTCCCGTTTTTTTTCTTGCATTAAATCCTTTTATTCCATCAATATTTTTTTCGCCTGTTTGAGCTAATCTGCGTTTATCAAAAGATAATAAATATTTTTTGGCTATATTAGCAAAATGGTGAACATATTTTAATATTGTACGAATATACGGACAGTAACAACAATTAAGCAGCATTAT
>QQXM01000057.1 GCA_014610835.1 Erysipelotrichaceae bacterium 7770_A6 | reverse complement strand
ATGTTTGATTGAAGCATTCTCTCTTCACTTAAAGCATCTACTTTTATTTTTACCCACAACTATGTATGAAGGATCAAAAATTTATTGATAATATAACGTAACCTAGAGGCTATTGGCCGTGTGGGCAATGTCATTAAGTAAAGAAATAGCATCTATTTGAGGAAAAAAATGTGCTCCTCTTTTTTATCATAATTGACCATCAGATTCACTACTGAGCAAAAATAGGAAAAGCAGCATTCGAAGCATTCGTAATCTGTCTGCGGGTCATTGGATGAGATTTGAAAATATATTTGGCTATTTTATCCATCATCTGCTTCCCTGTATTTCTATGATTGAATCTGTATTCCTGTTCTCGAAAAGACAACGGCAGATCTATTTTTTTTGCTCCATGGTAAATACCAATGATATTGTTCTTGATATCACCAACAATAGTATTCAGCCAATAGAGTCTATGATTATCCTTAGAGTAATCTACCTTCTCATTTACTACCTTAATTCTATCTTTCATGATATTGAATGTTGTTTTACCATCTGTGTTTAATGTTCTATCTTTTGATAGAACAAGTGACTGTGTCAGAAATGCATTTGTTGTTTCACTGTCATCTTTTGGTACTGCTCTTATTTAATGAACTGAGGATAGTTACTGTTTCTGCTTGTTGAAAGAGCTATGAAAAAAGGCTGTTGTTCCGTACCACAGCCTTGATGTCCTGGTTCTTTTGATCTTGCTCCGATATATGCTGCATCTGCTTCATAGAACATGTTATCAAGTGTCTTCTCTGAATTGCATTCTGTCATTAATACTAAAGAAATTTCTTAATTTTTTTGAATCAAATGGCCAATTATGTTTTTTTAAAACGTAGTAGCAATACTACAATTTTGTCGTGCCTGCAAATAAAAATACCATCCAGAAAGTAGTATCTGGATGGTTCGTTATCTCTTAACTTAATGACAATGAGGGTTGACCGTTTTTTTTAATCTTCATATGCAATTTCTGTTCCACAGAAATTCTTTTTGAAATCATCGTTTGTATGATGCAACAGGATACGATGTGCTTTTAATACTGCTTTTCCATATAACTGTGGGAAAGAGGAAGAAATCGTTTCTTCTGCATTCCAAGGTAATGGATAGCTTTTATGATCTAGATTGATGATATCCAATACATTTGTATTATCGAGCATCATTGCGGTGATTGCATGTGTTCCTTTCATGACAACATTTTCAATTGCATAAAAGAAATCATGTTTGATTTTATTTGGAGCGAGTACACGTGTATAGAAAGCAACGTCCTGGATTGCATGATTCAAGTGCTTTTCAGAAATGGAGATATGGAAAACATCCATAAACATATTGTGATACATTTCCGCCAGTTGTCTGCAGCAGGATGCATTGATCTTCAGGTATTTATATACATTGTATGATTCTTTACTTCTGCCACGCTGTGCAAGCAACCATACATCAATTTCACTTTCCAGCCCAACATGGATTTCTCCTTCATTTCTGCCCGTTTCATTGTGCAGTTTACGAGAAACGCCATACACAAGAGGGTGGACTGTAGAATCCAGGCAATAATGACAAAGATAGCCTAGAAAGTAGCTTTTTAGATCTTCACTTGCATTGGCATATCTTTCAAAGTAGGAGATGACTTCTGTTACTTTATGTACATGCATCATATTTCCATATTTCTTTGTAGAGCCAGGTAAGATGGATGCTCGGTTAAAGAACAATAAGTCAGGACCTTGGGACCCTAAGAAAAACATTTGTCTGTTTTTTACAAGTTTTGCGATTTCTGGCGATGTTCTTAAAACATCTTTTGCCATTTCCACATGTGTTGTAGCAGCTGGCATATTAATTGAGTGACCTTTCAATTTCTTTCATTTTCTCAGCCAATCCATATACCTTTGCAACAGGTAAAGAACATACCGCAACACGAATACCTTTATTCACTGCGACAGTATAGATATGCTCAGCCATCAATGCCTTGTGGAAAGCATCACGATAGGCATTATCTTTCATTTTTAATGTAACAAAGAAACCTTCTTTGTATGGATAATGTGCCAAGCCAGCCTGATCTGCTTCTTCTAAGAAGATTTCACTTCTTTTTTTCATGAGATCAATGTATTTCTGTTTTTCTTTCATGTATGCATCTTTACCTTCTGTAACGATCCATACAAAGTTGCTCATTGCGGCATTTGGAATATTTGACCATGTTGCACGTGCCTTCTTTTCCATGAAGATTTCTGCTTCTCTGACTGCTTCTTCTTTCTGTGCAAGAATCACAGCACCACCACATCTTAAACCATAGGATGTTAAAGCCTTTGAACAAGAGAATTCAACAACGATCATGACATTGTTAGAAATGTCATTGAATGTTTCCATATAATCTCTGCTTGTCGATAACTGATAGGAATAGTCAATATATGCAATATCATTTAATAAAACAACAGAATGTGTTTTAGATACTTCATTCAAGAATGTAATGAGTTCTTTCCATTCTTCTTTTGTCAATGAATAGCCTGTAGGGTTATGACAAGGGTCATTGATGACCATACAGATATGATCTTGTTTCAACATGACTTTTTGAATTGTTTCTTTGACAGAATTTAAATTGAAATGATCTTCTTCAAACATGTGATAGCGTTCAACATTAATGTTATTGACAGAAGCCATCAAAGCATAGTTTCCCCATGCAATATCTGGAATCATCAAAGTATCTCCAGCATCTAAGAATGTCTCAATGGACATACTGACTGCACCACTTCCGCCAGGCGTAGCAATGACTGAATGTGCAAGTTTTACATCTGCATCTTGCTTGACCCATTCATAGACAGCTTTTCTATAATCAGGGTTTCCTGAAAAGCTGGAGGCATAGGCAGCCTTTGTACGATGATCAATGGCATCGTAATGATTAAATACTTCATCTAATGCAACGAGCTTTTCATCTTCTCCATAAAGAGATCCAATTGTAGCATCAATTACATTTTCACTTCCATTTTGTTGTTTGTCTTGTTTCGCTTTTGAAACAATTGAGAACACGTTATCTACGATAGGTGTTTTGTCAGCACTTTTCTTAACAAATGTCATGTTTGCTTCTCCTAAATATAAATACGGACAAATTATAACACTTTCACGTCTATTCGTTGTAGAATTGAATGCATATGATGCAACTTCCAGAGAAATATTTAAATGAAATGAAAAACATATTGAAAGATGAGTTTGATTTATATCTAAATTCTTTCAATGAAGAACATATTACTTCTTTACGAGTAAATGAATCTAAGATTTCTGTTGAGGAATTTTTAAAAGTTTTTCCATATCCATTAGAACAAGTACCATGGTGTCATAATGGATTTTATTATCGTTCCACTGATCCAGTGACAAAGCATCCTTACTACTATGCTGGTCTTTACTATATACAGGAAGCAAGTGCAATGTTGCCTGCAGAAACGCTTCCTGTAGAAGAAAATGATCGTGTTTTAGATGTATGTGCTGCTCCAGGTGGCAAAAGTACAGAACTAGGTGTGAAATTGAAAGATAGTGGTGTATTGATTTCCAATGACATTTCTTATTCAAGATGTCAGGCGCTTTTAAAGAATCTAGAGAGATTTGGAATTCGAAATGCATATGTAATAAGTGAATCTCCAGATAAATTGGAACATTATTTCGATGAATACTTTGATAAAATCTTAATAGATGCGCCTTGCAGCGGGGAAGGAATGTTTCGAAAAGATGCTAGTCTAATTGAAGCATGGAAAGAAAAGGATTCTTCCTGCTATGTACCGATTCAAAAAAGTATTATGCAAAGTGCATTGAAAATGTTAAAACCTGGTGGATATATTGTGTATTCAACATGTACATTTTCTAAGGAAGAAGATGAAGAAATTATTCAGTATGCTTTATCTCTAGATGATTGTTTAGAAGTTATACCACTTCCTTATGTAGATGGCTTTGTACAGAATGCATATGGAACAAAACTGTTTCCACATCGGATTCATGGGGAAGGACATTTTGTTTCTCTTTTAAGAAAAAGAGGAGATAAAATAGAAAACAGATACTGCAAGGAAACAGTAACATTTGATGAAGGTAATATTCATGCATGTTTTTCTTCTTCTAAGAAATTAGAAATCAAAGATAGAATGTATGCATGTAGAGATACTGGTGTCAATCTAGATGGTTTAAGAATCATGCGTTCTGGTGTATTGCTTGCGGAAAAGAAAAAGGGACGCATTGAATGCAATGAAATATTGCCGATGTATCTCAAAGCAAAGGAATTGAAAAACTGTATTTCTTTGCATGCGGATGATATCCGTGTAATCAAATACTTAAAGGGTGAAACGATTGATGTGAAAGATCAAGTCTGCAAGGATGGTTTGAATGTAATTTGTGTCGATGGCTTTCCTTTAGGATTTGTGAAGTGCAGTAAGGGAATTTGTAAAAACAAGTATCCAAAAGCATGGATACTGAAGTAGGAGGAATGATGAATCAGTTTAAAGTTATTGCGGCAGATATTGATGGAACACTTTGTATGAAAGGGGAAGATTTGATGCCACTGACACGCAGTGCAATTAAAAAGCTGCATGCAGAAGGTGTGAAATTTGGTTTGGCAACAGGTAGACCTGTAGATTCTAGAGTATTAAGCTATGCTGAAAAGTGGGATCTTGGTTTTCCATTTGATTTTGCGATTGGTATGAATGGTGGAGAATTATATGATCTAAAAACGAATGCAACAGAAAAATATTATCTGTTAAGCAAAGAAAATATTCGTAAGATTCTAGCATTCTTAATGCCTTATGATATTAATGCTATTGTTTATGTTGATGGATATGAAGAAGTTCGCTGCTTGAAAATGGATGATTTTATGATTTCATCCAAAGCACGCAACAAATCTCATGTTATCGTTGGCGGCATTGATACGCTTGCTGAATTTGATACTGGAAAAGTAGAAGTACAATTCAAAGGTGAAATGAGAGATGAAATGCTGAAAGTTGTTGAAGCAAATCAGAACCCAGCCTGGATCATGACGCAGACATACTTTGATGAACATCATTGTACATTTGAATTCCAGGATCCAAGAGTCAATAAAGGGGTTGGATTAGAAAAATATTGTGAAAGATATGGCATTCCAATGGAAGATGTATTGGCATTTGGTGATCAGGAAAATGATATTGGATTGATGAAGAGTGCTGGCTGTGGAGTTTGCTTAAGCAACGGTGCAGATTTAACAAAATCACTTGCGAAGGCAATTACAGAACATGATGTATTAGATGATGGAGTAGGACATTGGCTGTATGACCATGTCATTGATAAAAAATGACTTATCACGCAGAAGGTGTTGTAGCTTCTTATCCATATACATTTGATGTGGATGAGAATGATATTGGTACAGTTGTAGCTTTTATCTATGATCAGATGCAAATCATAGATGACAAGAAGCAGGAAGTGTTGAATGAACTTTCATCATTGCAGACACAAAAAGATTCAGGATACACGCTTATGGATGACAAAGTTGTCTATATTACAAAAGAAAGCATTCAGGACTATAAGGATCTTGAACATGCAGAAGTTGGAATTCGCAGGCACTTTATAGAAGATTTTATTGAAACAGATGAAGATCTGCATAAAATTGTTCATCCATATCATGCACATACATTAAAAACAGAATTTGTAATTGAAGAGGGATGAGAATCTCTCTTCTTCAGTATTTTGGAGGGTGAATATGAAAGAAAATACACAGCTTATGACCGTTGGAGATTATAAAAAGAAGATTATTCTTTTTACAATTCCATTGTTTATTGGAAATTTATTCCAGCAAATGTATAACACTGCAGACTCATTGATCGTTGGTAACTTCCTTGGACCACAGGCATTAGCTGCAGTAAGTGGTGTTTCTTCCCTGACATTTTTATTTGTAGGTTTCTTCCAGGGATTTTCTACAGGTGCAGGTGTAGTCATTGCACGACTCATTGGAGCCAATAATGCGGAAAAAACATCAAAAGCTGTACATACAACAGTATTGCTAGGTGTTATCTTATCGATTTCTATGACGCTGCTTGGCTATTTTCTGGCTCCTGAATTATTGAAGCTGATGGGAACACCAGAAGATGTATATCCTTTATCTAAGATTTATTTACAGATCTATTTCTTAGGTTTCTCAGGACTTGTCATGTATAACACATTTACCGGTATATTACAGGCAGCAGGGGATTCCAAGCATCCATTGTATTATCTTGTGATTTCTTCTATGATCAATATTGTACTGGATATTGTATTGATTGCGGTATTTAAAATGAATGTAGAAGGTGCAGCAATCGCTACGATTTTCTCTGAAATCTTAACTGCAGTACTGGTTGGATATAGACTGGTTCATGCAGAAGGTGCAACACAGTTGCATTTCAATGAATTAAGAATCGATGCAGATTGCTTGAAGCAAATTGTTAAGTTTGGTTTTCCTACTGCATTACAGTCATCTGTTATTGACGTTTCTAATATTTTAATTCAGTCCTATATCAACTCTTTTGGCTCATTGGCAATGGCTGGTATTGGTGCTTCAACAAAGGCAGAAGGGTTTATCTTCCTGCCGGTAACTTCCTTCTCTATGGCAATGACAACATATATTTCACAGAATATGGGTGCTGAAGAATATGAAAGAGTCAAGAAAGGAATCCGTTTTGGATATGCTTTATCTTTATCAATCATTGAAGCAATGGGTATTATTCTTTTCTTGTTTGCGCCAACGATCATTGCATTCTTTAACAATGATCCACAGGTTGTTGCCTATGGTGTTGGAAGAGCACGTACTTGTGGCTTATTCTTTATGCTTGTTGGATATTCTCATATTGCTTCTGCGGTTTGCAGAGGACTTGGGAAACCAGCAGCACCAATGGTGATTATGCTTGTATGCTGGTGTGCTGTTAGAGTTGGTGTTTTATTTACAATTGGCCAGCTATTCCATAACATATTGCTTGCATACTGGATTTATCCAATCACATGGACATTATCTACAATTGTTTTCTATGTATATCTGAAAAATGTGGAGAAGAATGTTTTACCACAAATAAAGTAAATACTGATAAAATATACATAACAAAGGTTTGGTGATAATTATGGCAAAACGTATAACAACGGATACAGAATACTGGCAATTAAAAGATGATTGTGAAAAAGCATATGCTGCAAGTGAAAAAGAAACAGATAAGAAAAGAAGAAAAGAACTTCTTTCTACTGTAAAAGAGAATCAGAAACTATTAGCAGACTATGCAAAAAGAAAGAAGAAAGATACGCTTGCTTTGATAAAGAAAGAAATCAAACTTGCGAAAATCCGTAACAAGACAAAAGCAGATAAACAGATTTTCTTTAATATCAGTGATATTGAATCAAAGTATATTGATTTTACTTCCTTGAGCGAAAAAGAAAGAAATAAATTGTCTGTTAAAAAGGAAAGCATGATTGAAATGATGAAGAAGGGAATGTATGTCAAATTAAAAGACGATTCCGGTATTTATCAGGTTAAGCATAGTGATGATTATATGGATGGCATGAATTATCTTTCTACTGCGAGATATTCTGATGTTGCGGTACAGGATATTGCATTAATCATTGATCGTTATTACTACGAGTCAGAACTTTCTAGAACAGGACATAAAGTACATTAAAAGATATCAAGATGAAGTGAATCACTAAAAAAAGAGCTGTCACAATGAATGCATATGCATTCATGCGTGGCAGCTTTTACTGTACGTGATATGGACTTTTTTTATAGCCGGATAAGCGTGTTACAAGTTCTCCATCACTTAATGAACTGAATGGTCCAATCAAACGATCAAGTTCTTCTAACATTTCTCCAACTGTTTTATTAGCAAATGCTTCCATATGAATTTCTTCAAATAATTCATAAATATTGTGTCTGTCAGTCATTTTTGTTTGCCTCCTTTAGAATCATGCGATTAAAATTATATCATGACTAAGACGATTGAAGATATTTATATTACATCAAAACAAGAGATGATTGATGCGGTCAATGCATTAGGCATTCTTCCATTGTTTTCAAATACGATCAAAGGATTTTCTATTGAAGAACGTTGTGCAAAAGAAGTGTATTTTTCTTCTTCCGCTGGTATTTGGGAATGGAAAGGACCCGTGATTCAACAGACAAAAAGTGCCTATGGAAAATTCTTTGAGAATAAGGCAGTGTTTGTATCTCCAAAATTCATCAATGATCTTGCAAACTTTAAACGAGATGGCTTTGATTTTGATGCTAGATGTGATGAAGGACTCGTGAGTTATGATACAAAGTACTTGTATGATTTGATTGCTTCTCATTATTCAGTACTTTCTAAACAGTTGAAAAGTGAAGGGGGATATGTAAAACCTAGAAAGAATGATCCTGTACAATGGGAAGCAAGAAAAGGTTTTGATACGCAGTTGACAAAACTGCAGAAGCTTGGCTATATCACCACAACAAACTTTGAATACGAAATGGATAAGCGAGGAGAATTCTATGGCTGGGGAATTGCAAGATACGCTACATTTGAGAATGCATTTGGAAAGAAGTTCAGTAATCATGTGTATGACAGAAGTGTAGAAGAATCATATCTGCGTTTATTCAAACAGTTAAAAAAGATCCTTCCACATGTGGAAGATAATGAAATTGAATATTATCTGCATCATTAATGAAAATGGAAAATAGTCATTTTTAATGATTTGTTTAGCACATGAAATAAATAAAATGTATAATTGTAGTATAAATGTAAACGTTATCATTAAGGAGTGAGTATTATGGCTCAAAAGAAAACTACAATACAAAAGAAAACTACTTCCAGGAAGGTTTCTATGCCAAAGGATCCTAGCTTCATTACAGAATATGACCGTTATCTGTTTGGTACAGGTACAGACTATAAAATCTATCAGAAGATGGGCGCGCATAAAGCAAAGCTCAATGGAAAGACAGGTATGCATTTTGCGGTATGGGCACCAAATGCAAAAGCAGTTTCGATTGTCTGTGAAAGAAATAATTGGGACCCTAAAGCAAATTATATGCTTCCTTTAGAGAAGAGTGGTATTTTTGAAGGCTTTATGGAAGGTATGGATTATGGAGAAATCTATAAATACACAATTGAAACACAGACAGGAGATATTTTATACAAGGCAGATCCATATGCATTCTCAGCAGAATTAAGACCTGGCAATGCTTCTAAAACTGCAGATATTTCATCTTATAAATGGAAAGATGCAAAGTGGATGGAAAGTCGTAAAGAACATACTGGCTATGATCAGCCAATGTCTATTTATGAAGTTCATTTAGGATCATGGAAAAAGAAAGATGATGGCAGTGAAGATGGCTTCATGAACTATCGTGAATATGCAGATGAACTTGTAGAGTATTGTGCATATATGGGATATACACATGTAGAACTGATGGGGATTGCAGAACATCCGTTTGATGGCTCCTGGGGATATCAGGTAACTGGATATTATGCACCTACCAGCAGATATGGTGCTCCACAGGATTTTATGTATTTAGTGGATACATTACATAAGCATCATATTGGTGTCATTCTAGACTGGGTGCCTGCACATTTCCCTAAAGATGCATTTGGTTTAGCTGATTTCGATGGTACACCAACATATGAATATGCAGATCCTAGAATGGGTGAACATCCAGACTGGGGTACAAAGATCTTTAACTATTCTAAGAATGAAGTGAAAAACTTCTTGATTGGCAATGCATTGTACTGGTTTGATGAATATCATATTGATGGATTAAGAGTAGATGCGGTTGCTTCTATGTTATATCTTGACTATGGTAGAAAAGACGGTGAATGGGTACCAAATAAATATGGTGGAAATGGTAATTTAGATGCCATTGAATTCTTCAAGCATTTAAACAGTGTTATTCGTGGCAGAAAAGATGGAACAATCATTATTGCAGAAGAATCTACCGCATGGCCTAAGATTACGGAAGCACCAGAACACGATGGACTTGGCTTTACATATAAATGGAATATGGGATGGATGCATGATTTCTTAGATTATATGAAATTAGATCCATACTTTAGAAAAGACAATCATAACAAGATGACATTTGGCATGTCTTATGCAACAAGTGAAAAGTTTATTCTTGTATTGTCTCATGATGAAGTTGTGCATTTGAAGTGTTCTATGATCAACAAGATGCCTGGATTACTTGAAGATAAATTCAAGAATCTAAAGGCAGGTTATCTATTTATGTTTGGTCATGCGGGAAAGAAGTTATTGTTTATGGGACAAGACTTTGGACAGGCACATGAATGGAATGAAAAAGTACAGCTCGACTGGTGGGAATGTGATAATCCTCTCAATAAAGACCTGCAGGATTTTGTTAGAGATTTATTACATGTCTATAAGAAATTTCCGGCGATGTATGCACTTGATGATTCGTGGGATGGCTTTGAATGGGTAAATGCAGATGATAGAGAACGTAGTATTTTCTCCTTTATCAGAAAAGACAGCACTGGAAAGAATGCACTCTTATTTGTGATCAACTTTACACCAGTAGAGAGAGATGACTATATGGTGGGTGTTCCAAATGCAGGTACATATTCACTAGTATTGGATGAACATGGACTTGTCACGGAAAAGAAATCATTGAGAGCGAAAAAGGGCGAATGTGATGGAAAAAAATATCATATTTCTTACCCATTACCAGCATATGGATGTGCTGTATTCAAATTCAACTACAACAAATAAAAAAGATGGCATTCCAAATGGAATGCCATTTATTTTTTGTTTACAACGAAATCTAGTAATGCTTTTGCACCTTCATCAATTCCATGATCACCTTTATCAGGAAGACCAAGACACGTGTATACTTCTCCAACAGGAATCTGTTGTTCAAACAGTTTATCAAAAACCTGATCAATTAAGGTGGAACATTCTTTTTGCTTCTGCATTGGTCCAAATGGATTGGCGAAGAATGTTTTTGACAATCCTGTTTCCTGTGTTGTTCCTAATGCAAAACGTTTTCCTTCAATAAATGTAGTTTTTGCTTCTTCTTCATCCTTGAATAGATGCATGCCTCTTTGATCTGTATAGTTGTTTGCGTAAATAAAGCAGTCAATATCATGGTCTTGTGTAATGAGTTTGTAGTTCCCTGCAGGAACGACAACTCTTGCATTTTTCTTTTCGGGGTTAAAGAAAATAGAACGATGCAGATCTTTATATGCAGTTGCTTTTTCTAGATCGTCCAGTCTGACAAAGGCACCAATTTCTGTACCTTCTGCTTTTAAACGACCATTTTTATCAATATGAACACTACCCATATCATCAAATACAGTTTCCTGATGATCAATGATATCAGATGCAAGATGACTTAGAGCTTCTAGTGTTTCAGATTTACCAGCACCAGAATCACCCATAAACAATAATCCACGCTTTGAACCATCTTTTAAGTATAGATTCACCATTGCACCATGGATTGGCAGCCATCCACGTTTCATCGCAACGAGATTATGCAATGTTAATAATGATTTTTTTGTGTAACCAAAGTAATCGATTTCTTCGCTTGCACTTGTTTTACCAATATAAATATCGTTTTCTTCATCATAGTAGAAGACAGTATCTTTTGTGTCATCATGATTACCAAATAATAAGATTGCATCTGGTTTTCTTCCAAGACAGTCTTCACTCCTGGCCAGCTGGAATAATCCTGTTGTACCAACACAGCTGGATAGATAGTCTTTGTGGAAATATGCATATACTAATAATTTACCAATCAGACAAGGGAAGCAGAACCAGTCTTCAGAATCGCCATTAAAATCTTCAATTGGATTATGATCATGTTCTTTAAATACATTGGATCGTTTATTTGATTTTGTATGAATGATCAATGGAGTTCTTACCATAATCGTATGAACAAATGCAATGTCTTTGAGTTTTTCGTAAGCAGATGGACAATTCCATTCATACTTCTGCATCAGTAAAGATGCATTTGTACCAGCATCCAGCTGTTTATAGACGTTGTCTCTTCTTCCAGTGATCTTTGCTTCTACCGTACGATAGAAGTTTCTTGCGAGTTCATTGATTTCATGATCTAGATTCATGAATGCGTTTGTTGCGTAGCTGTCTGCGTTCTGTAAATAAAGAATAGAATAACGATCCAGTGAAGTCCAGTAGCGATAGCCTTCAGAAATCACTTCTTCCATGATATCTGGTAATTCTAGATAAGGAATGTCTGCGGTTTCTGTATGAATCAACAGCAGTAAACGTAATGTACCTTTGAGCTTTGTTAATACCTGTTCACGGTCATTGTCTTTCTGGTACAAGAATTCTCTTAAGTCTCTACGATGATTTTCTAAATAATCTAAATATTGATTTAAAAATATATTGAATAGAGGGGAGTCTAGTAATTGGGCGGAAGAAGTTAATGTACCAGAAGTGAAGTTTAAAATCACTTCATTTTCGTGAAAATAACATTTTTCTTTCATATGAATTTCTCCTGGTATATTGTTGAAGACTCATAAAACAAGTCATTCACAATATACTCACTCTTTCTATCAATCCTGTTTAACC
>QQXM01000056.1 GCA_014610835.1 Erysipelotrichaceae bacterium 7770_A6 | reverse complement strand
TGTAGCTCTACATCCAGGGTTTACATGACAAATATTTTATTTTAATGACTTCTTATTTGCCTTAACTTAATGACATTGGAACCATTCTTCCTCATAACAATACAATATCTTTTGTCTTTGAATCTTTTTTCAACTGCAGACAATAATTCTTGCTTGCTTCTATAATTGGATACAATTCATCTTGTGGCTGCACTTGTTTACTTGTCATAATACAATCATAGATTGGAAATGCATCTACCCAGTTAACTGGAATAAGTCCATATTCTTTCAATTTATCAACCGCAACATACGGAACAAGACACAGTCTCTTTTCTTTCATACAGCTTTCAATGACAGCAGTGACAGATCCTAAAAACAATTCACTTTTCAACGCAATATCTGCATCCAGCAGTAAATTTCTAAAGTGTTCTGTAAAACAGCATTCTGAATATGTAAATGTAAAACTTTGATTGATAAAATCTTTTAAATACACTTCTTCTTTATTCGCAAGAGAATGTAATGGAGAAGTCATCACACATAGCTTTTCCTGGAATAATGGTGTCACTTTCGCACTTCCACATTCACTCAAATTAACCATTTGAACATATCCAATATCACATTCCTGCTGTTCCAACCACTCAGGCACTCTTGAACAACAGATTGTATTGACTTCAATACTGGCAAATTCAATTTCCTTTTGATACTGATGCATAAATGAGCCAAAACTAAATGCCAGCATCAATTCACCACCCGCAACAATGATTTTATTTTCCCGATGTTCCTGTTTGAAAGTTGCTTCACATTTGTCATACATTTTCAACATTTCTTTCGCATATGGCAAAAAGATTTCTCCATCTTTCGTCAAACAGATTGCTCCATTTCGAAAATGAACAAACGTAGTAGAGAATTCAGCTTCTAACGCATGAATATGTTTTGCCAAAGTACTTGGCGCATAATTCAAGATTTCACTTGCTTTGATATAATTTTTTTCTTTTGCTAAAACAACAAATGTTTTTAATTGTTTCGTATCCATGAGACTAGTATAGCATTTTCAAAATATTTGTGTATCATCCATCAAAAAAGCTATGACCTTTCGATCATAGCCTTTTCATCATGCTTATTTATTGTCAGCAATCACTTGTTCACCAGCAGCCTTACCAAATACGACTGTGTCAACAACAGCGTTACCGCCTAAACGGTTTGCACCGTGGATACCACCAGTAATTTCACCAGCAGCATACAAGCCTTCAATTGCCTTGCCAGATTCATCTAATACACGTGTATCTGTATCAATTGTTACACCACCCATTGTATGGTGAACACATGCCTGTCTAGGTGTAGCAACCCATGGACCGTTTTCAAGCTTAACAGAGTACAATGTACGACCAAATTCATCTGTTTCTTTACCATCAACACAATTGTTGAATGCATCTACTGTAGCCTGCAATGCAGCCTTGTCGCAGCCTAGCTTTTCAGCCATTTCATCTAATGTATCAGCAACAACGATATATCCATTCTTTTCAAGATATTCGAATGTAAATCCATCAGCACTTCTCCATTCAGGATCCTTGATATCAACATATCCCTTGCCATCGCCACTTTCTAACATATAGAATATAGCATCTGGCTGTGATAATACACCTAAGCAGATTTCATCACGTCTGCCATCTTCTCTAACAAATCTTTCACCATTCTTGTTGATAAAAATGAGCTGGTCTGTACCGTTAACGTCTCTTGGTGGATACTTTGTCAACTGACCATCCTTTGTATTACCTAAGTAGAGTAACTGGATCTGTTCCATATCTGTTAATGAAGCACCGGCTTCCTTAGCCATCACAATACCATCCCCCTGAGAGCAAGATGTTCTATTTGTCGTCATTAATTTACTTAGATCATCCCATTTGCCACTTGTGTTATATTCCTGAACCATCTTAGAGTTCGCTGCGAATCCACCTGTGGATAATACAACACCCTTGTTAGCTGTTACAGTAAATTCATTACCATTTCTATCTGCACAAACAACACCAGTAATTTTGTCATCTTTCTTCACTAAAGATTTACCTGTTGCTTCTGTAACGATTGTTACATTGTCCATAGCATCAATCTTATCTAAGTATGTTGAGATAAAACCTGTACCCATCTTCATTTTTGAAGTATGTGTTCTCTGCCACAATGAACCAGCACCTTGAGAAATCTTATCATCAAAGCCCATTCCTAGATCATCCTTGATCCATTCATATGCATCATAAGAGTCATAGCAAAGTTTCTTAACAAGATCTAAGTTACCAACTTTATCACCGTTGATCCAAGTCTGCAGAGCATACCATTCCTTAGTATCGAATAAATCTGTTCTGCCATCAGCCTTATACTTATCCCACTGTTTCTTAACTTCAGCCTGTAATGCCTTATGTTCATCACTCACAGGCTTTTCGCTCAATGCCTTTTCAACTGTTGTCTTAACAGTATCTGTCATTGTAACTTCCTTCTGAAGCTTCTCATCAGGTGTATTGTAAATTGCACCACATACTAATGTGTCACCACCAACTTCACCATTCTTTTCAATAACAGTAACAGTAGCACCATCTTCACCAGCAGCGATTGCTGCAGCAAGACCTGCACCACCACCACCGACTACAACAACATCAGAAGTCATGTCTTCTAATTTTTCAGAACTCTTTACTTCTGTCTTGAAATCATCCTTGTTTCCGCCAGCCTGTTCAATTGCATCCCCAACAGCATTCATGATAGCGTAGCTGGTAATTGTTGCACCAGTAACGGAATCAACCTTAATAGATTGTCCTTCAACGATTCTCTTTGGGATCAAAGTAATTGGAGATTCTCCACCATTTAACTTCACTTCACCCTTAGCGTTTACAAGTTCTCCACCAATACCTGGAGTTTCTTCGTTACCTGTTACAGTAACTGCGTCAATTTTGCCATTCGCAATCTTTACTTCGACTTCAACATCAGCATTCATACCTGGTTTTGCTGCTGTGTATGTACCATCCTTCAATGATCCTGTTGCTCCAGCATTAGATCCAGCTGGCTTGTTTGCGCAACCTGAAGCCAATAGCAATGCACCTGCTAATGACATAGTAATTATCTTTTTCATAGTTCCCTCCTATTTGTTAATATTTTAGCATGATAATTTATTAACAAGTCACACTTAAAGTGAGAGCGCTCTCACTTTTTTCATTTTTCCCTATCTTGATCAAAAAAAATCGTAGTATATACACCACGATCTTTTGCATTCTTATTTTAAATCTTCCAGATCTTCGCCATTTGTTTCGATGACTTTCTTATACCAGAAGAATGAATCCTTACGATATCTATCTAATGTACCAAGATCAAATTCATCTCTATCAACATAGATAAATCCATATCTCTTCTTCATACCTTCATGTGTAGAAATCAAGTCCATTGCACTCCATGGGCAATATCCCATCATTTTAACACCATCAGTAATTGCTAAGCGCATCTGCTGAATATGCTGTCTAAGATAGTTGATACGATATTGGTCATGAACCTTGCCATCTTCTGTAAGAGTATCGTATGCACCCAATCCATTTTCACTAAAAAGGCAGCGTTTTCACTAGTACATTTTCAATTGTCTCTGCATCACTTTGGAAGCTTCCCTGTATCACTTCTTTCTTTCCGCCACCTCTTCCAGATAGTTCAGTATTTAATTGCTTTACATACTCCTGCAGGTTTATTTTCTTAGAAAGAATAATATACATATATCCATTTTCCTGTTTATTGAAAACACATACCGTCGGAATATGTTTTTCTTCCAGTAATGCATTCGCATATGTCATCAAAGAAACACGATCCAGTCCTTCTTCAAAATCAATGACATATTCTTTTCCCTGTGTATATGTTTCCAGTTTCATTTCTAACAGTTTCTGCATGCACTGTTTCTTTTCATTCAATAAATTTAAATTGTTGTCTAACAATTTCTTTGTCGCAATATGAATTTCTAATGGCTTCGCACTTAAAAGACAAGATACTTCTTTACACGCATCATGTTCTTTACGCATATATTCTAATGCACGTTTACCACTCACAAGATCAAAGCGAATACCATCTTTATGCTTCATGAAAGAAAGAATCTTGATCAATCCAATCTCTCCTGTATTTTTTACGTGTGTTCCACAACATGCACAAATATCCGCATTTTCAATCGTTACAATTCTTACTTTTCCCTGTAATTCTTTTTTAGAACGATATGGAATATTCTCTAATTCATCATTATTTGGATATGTAATCTGTACTGGAATATTCTGATAAATAATATCATTTGCTTCTCGTTCAATCATCATCAACTGATCCCAGTTTAATGGACCGCTGATATCAACCTGAATCACTTCTCCCATATGAAAGCCAACATTTTCATATCCAAAATGTTTATGAATCAATCCAGAAATAATATGTTCTCCAGAATGATTCTGCATAAAATCAAAACGACGATTCCAGTCAATCACACCATGTACGACCTTTCCTTCATCTAAAGCCTCTTTCACATAGTGATGAATCACATCCTGTTTGTCTCTTTGTACATCAAATACTTCTACACCATTTAATGTACCTGTATCAAATGGCTGTCCACCACCTTCTGGATAAAATGCAGTATCTTCCAATGCAACATCAAATCCATTTTTACATGCAGTACATGAAATCACTTTCGCATCAAATTCTTTCAAATATGCATCTTGATAAAACAATTCATTCATTTCCATAAATAAACACCTCAATAACTTCAACTATCTTATCAAGAAAGCAAAAAAAAGAGAATGCATTCAAACATTCTCAATCATTAGATTCTTGAAATATCCTTCTGTGCCATTATCTACATACAGTCCAACATATCCTTTTGCATCTTTTCCATGTTTTAAATGCTCAATGCACAATACTGGTGTTTCCATATCATCTACATAGAACTTTGCTTTATCTTCATGAATCACAGCACGCAGATGGAACCACTTATCTAGATATCCTTCAATTGGTGCTTCATAACCCTCAATTCCATGTTTTCTAAAATATGCAAATGTATATCCAGGATAAGAAAAATACTGACATCCATGTTGTTTTCTTACAGGATCATCCGTATTTCCATTTGTTGGTCGAATATAAAAAGATTCAAATTCACTTGCATCTTCCTTTGCACGAAATACAATTCCAACAAACCCACGATTCGTTTCATCCGCTGTAGGAAGCAATCTGCTTCTTACATCAACATCAATAATTCCATTATGGAATATTTCTTCATGAATCAATGCATACGTATTATCATCTGGAATTTGATTTTCATGAGGCTTCGCAACATAAATCACATTTTCATTTTCTAATACTGCATCTCTTACTTCAACATTAATTCCTTTCATATAAGTTACCTCGCAACCCTATTGTATCGAAATAGTAAAAAAAAGAAGTAGTCACAATAAAGTAACTACCTCTCATAGCTATTTAAATCAAGAAATACTTCAAGACAAATAATACAGCTAAAATATACATTAATGCATTCAAATCTTTTGTCTTACCTGTTAATACATGTAGTACAACATAAGAGATAATACCAAAAGAAATACCTTCAGAAATAGAATATGCAAAGCCCATCATTGTAATACAGATGAAAGCTGGAACTGCATCTTCAAGATTCTGCCAGTCAATATTTACTACCTGCTGCATCATCATAAATCCAACAACGATCAATGCTGGTGCTGTTGCGAATGATGGAACTGTCAAGAACAATGGTGATAAGAATAATGATAGAAGGAATAAAACACCAACAGTAACAGATGTTAAACCAGTTCTACCACCTTCTGTAATACCAGAAGAAGATTCAACGAATGTTGTAATTGTTGATGTACCTAAGCAAGCACCAACTGTTGTACCAACAGCATCTGCTAACAATACACCCTTAATCTTAGGAAGCTTGCCTTCTTCATCAAGCATATTTGCCTTAGAAGCACATCCAATTACTGTTCCTAATGTATCGAAGATATCAACAAATAAGAACGCAAACATCATAACAATGAAATCTAATGTATGTTCAGCAACAAATGCAAAGTCAAACTTGAAGAATGTTGAAGAAACAGATGCAGGCATAGAGAAGAAAGTAGTTGGAATCAATGAGAAATAAGATTCATTATCAGGAACATAAATTCCTGTCAACTGACAAACAATACCTAAAGCCCAAGTTAATAAAATACCGTAAAGCATATATCCCTTAACGTTCTTCTTGAGTAAGAATACTGTTAAGATCACACCAACCATTGTCAGGATTGCTGTGATACCATGTGTAGCGAATGTGCCATCACTTAATGCAGTCTTGAAGGAGAATAATCCAACAAGTGTACTTCCATCAACAATAATACCAGCATTCTGTAAACCAATAAATGTAATGAAGAAACCAATACCAACAGATACTGCAGTCTTCATCTGCTTTGGAATTGCATTAAAGATTGCTTCTCTGACATTAGTTAAAGAAAGTACAATGAAAATCAAACCTTCAAATAATACTGCTGTTAATGCAGCGTGCCAGTCATATCCCATAGAACCACAGATTGTGTATGCAAAGTATGCATTCAATCCAAGACCAGCAGATAATGCGAATGGCATATTTGAGAATGCTGCCATTGCAAAACAGGCAATTGCTGAAGCTACTGCTGTAGCTGTAAGAATTGCACCAGCATCCATACCTGATGCGCTTAAAATAGATGGGTTTAGAGCCAAGATGTAAACCATGGTCATAAACGTTGTAAGACCGGCAATCAATTCTGTTTTGACATTTGTACCGTTCTCACTTAGCTTAAAAAGCTTTTCTAACATGAAATATTTACCCCCTGTAGTTTTTCTATTCATACCCTATAAATAAAAGATGTTTTCTACAATAAGACCCTCAAATCGTAGAAAACACAATAGAATCAAGATCGTAGCAGAGATGTTAAGGCATCCCGTAGAGATGTATCGCCAATCCGAATACTTATACGATATGAAGGACCTAAGTATTATATCTCAATTCAAAAATAAAGCTATACCAGCGGCCATTATGTAAGCGCTATTATTAAAATATTTCATAAAAAATCAAAAAAAAAGCTATCCATAAGGACAGCTTGTATTATTCACTGATTAGTCAGCAATATATGGAAGCAGAGCCATCTGACGTGCACGCTTGATAGCGACAGCCAATTTTCTCTGATACTTCGCACGAGTTCCAGTAACACGTCTTGGTGTAATCTTACCATTAGCGCTGATGAACTTCTTTAATAATTCAACATCTTTATAGTCAATATACTTGATGTTATTCTTTGTGAAGTAGCAGACCTTTCTGCGACCCATTCTCTGTTTTCTGAATGCCATCGTTTTGTCTCCTTTTTAGAATGGCAGATCATCATTGGAAATATCCAATGTATCTCCACTTGTGAAATCATCCTGTACAGCTGGAGCACTAGGCTGTGGCTGATAAGATGGTTGTTGATAGTTGTTGAAATTGTTGTAACCATTGTCAACTTGTGCAGCGCGCGCAGTAGACTGTGCTTTGCTTTCTAACAAGCTTACATTGTCACATAGAACTTCAGTTACGTATTGCTTTGTGCCGTCCTGGCGATCATAAGAACGTGTCTGGATTCTTCCTTCAACGCCCACAAGAGCACCCTTTCTAGCATACTGACCTAAGAAGTCAGCGGATTGTCTCCATGCTACACAGTTGATAAAATCAGCTGTCTGTTGGTTACTTCCATCTTGTGATCTTGAAGTTCTTCTATCACATGCTACTGTAAATGAAGCAACAGATAATCCTGTCTGTGTTTTACGAACTTCTACATCCTTTGTAAGTCTACCAACAAGTACGACACGGTTGATCATTACTTAGCCTCCGCAGAAGCTTCGTCACGTGTGATCATGAAACGAACAATGCTCTGGTTGATACCCATCAAACGATCGAGTTCCTTTACACATGCGTTGTCTGCTTCGAATGCAACGACTACATAGTAGCCCTTTGTCATATCATCGATACGGTATGCAAAATCTCTCATACCCCATTCATCTGTCTTGTTAACCTTACCACCGTTTTCTGTGATGATGTTAGCAACTGTTTCAACGACAGAATTTCTCTTTTCGTCTTCTACAGATGAGTTGATGATGTACATGACTTCGTATTTTTTCATTTTGTACACCTCCTTTTGGACTTATGGCCATTACTGGCAAGGAGCGGATTTCCCACTCGCCATAAGATTATACCGAATAAATCTTCTTGTGTAAACAATAAATTTACTATATTTCAGCCATTCTGGTTACTATTCACCGATAAACAAAAATAAATAGAACAGGTAACCGATACTTAACAGTATCAGATCCTGTTCTGTTTTTTC
>QQXM01000055.1 GCA_014610835.1 Erysipelotrichaceae bacterium 7770_A6 | reverse complement strand
ATGAACAATGCGATCATTGAAAACAGGAATTCAATCATCAAATGCATCAAGAAGAACGCAAACGGCTATACCAATTGGACACGATTCCGTAACAGAGTCCTTTACGTTCTGGATAAGAATTCCAGCTATTCAATGTATCCGATGAAGAAGGAGAAGAAGCAATGATAGCAGATGAAGCAATCAGACTGGTTGAATTTATCAGAGAGAATGACGAAGACAGATATGAATACCTGTCCTCAAGCATTGAAGAACTTGCATCAGGCATCAGTGACATGAAGAGAATGCTTGAACT
>QQXM01000054.1 GCA_014610835.1 Erysipelotrichaceae bacterium 7770_A6 | reverse complement strand
GAGGTGTTGAAATTCTTTCAATTCCTCATGTTATTTGAAAATCAATTTCTTGACACCTCATCCAATTTTGGAGCGCCAGAAAAAGTCTAAACAATCTGTTTAGACTAAATCATTTCATTAATTGCATTCCAGATATTATCTATTCCTGTTTTCTTCAATGAATCTACAGGAATCAACGCTTTTACAGGAAGCTTTAATGTATTCGCAATCTTTTGCGCATTACTTAAATACTTGCCTCTAGAAATCTTATCTGTTTTTGTACAGGCAACGATAATATTCAGATGTGTACTTCTACCATACTCAATCATCGCAATATCATCTTCATTCGGTTCTCTTCTTGCATCCAGCACAAGAACCATCCCTTTTAGATTTTCTCTATGATTGAAATAAGGCTCAATCAGCTTTCCAAAAGCAAGTGCACTCTTTGCATCACTCGTCGCATAGCCATAGCCAGGTGCATCTGTAAATACAACTCTGTTATCTACAATAAAGAAGTTTAACAGTCTTGTTTTACCAGGTGTTTTTCCTGAAAATGCTAAATTCTTACGATTTACCAGTGCATTGATGAGTGTACTTTTACCAGCATTACTTCTACCCGCAAATACAATTTCAGGTAGTTTGCTGTCTGGCCATCCACTTTCATTTGCTGCTGTTGTCAGCAGTTTCGCATCATGATACTGCATTATTTCACCAGCGCTTCCTTTAATACTTGAGAAACGTTATCTACAGGAATAAATGTAATGGATTCTTTGACAGCCTTTGGTACATCATCAAGATCTCTCACGTTTTCCTTAGGAATCAAGATCTTAGTAATACCAACTCGATTTGCTGCTAAAGATTTTTCTCTTAAGCCACCAATTGGAAGTACATGACCTCTTAGTGTAATTTCCCCTGTCATCGCAAGGTTATTTTCAACTGCTCTACCTGTTAAAGCAGAAACAATTGCCGTTGTCATCGTTACACCAGCACTAGGGCCATCCTTAGGTACTGCTCCTTCTGGTACATGGATATGAATATCGTTCTTTTCAAAGAATTTTGGATCAATGTTATAGTCATGTGCATGTGCTTTGACATAGTCAACCGCAATCTGTGCAGATTCTTTCATAACATCACCAAGTTTACCAGTCATCACAATTCCACCCTTACCTTCATAAGAGCTGACTTCAATCTGGAGAACATCTCCCCCAAATTCTGTATATGCTAAACCAGTAACACAGCCAACCTGTGCTTTCTTTTCTTTGTTTCCGTATTCAAAGATTTCTTTACCAAGCCATGCATTGATCTGCTTCTTGCTCATTGTCATAGACTTCTTGCCATCCTTCAGGATTGCTAAAACGGTCTTACGACATAGAGAAGCAATAAGTCTTTCTAATTGTCTTACACCTGCTTCGCGTGTGTAATGACGAATGAGATACAACACTTCAGCATCTTTAATTTTGAATTGAGATGCTTTTAAACCATTTGCTTTGATCTGCTTAGGAATCAGATGATCCTTGGCAATCTGTACCTTATCCAGTTCTGTATAAGATGGCAATTCAATGATTTCCATACGATCTCTTAAAGGTGCAGGAATATTTTCCAGATAGTTGGCTGTTGCGATAAACATTACTTTACTTAGATCATAAGGTTCTTCTAGATAGTGATCAGAGAACATTGCATTCTGTTCAGGATCCAATACTTCCAGCATTGCATCACTAGGATCACCCTTATAGTCAGCACCCATCTTATCGATTTCATCAATCAGAAACACAGGATTAATCACTTCAGCCTTCTTCATTCCTTGGATGATACGACCAGGCATTGCACCTAGATAAGTTCTTCTATGACCTCTGATTTCAGCTTCATCTCTAACGCCTCCTAAGCTCATTTTCACAAACTTGCGGTCTAAGGAACGAGCAATGGATTTTGCTAATGAAGTTTTACCAACACCTGGAGGACCTGCTAAACAGATAATTGGTGCATTTAATGTACCTGTCATCTGTTTTACAGCTAGATATTCCATGATACGATCTTTGACTTTTTCAAGACCATAATGATCTTCATCCAAAACTTCACGTACTTCCTTCAGATCTTCTACATCTTCTGTTTCCTGCCAGTATGGAACATTTAAAAGCCAGTCTAAGTAGTTTCTGCTAACAGATGCTTCTCCGCTTCCAGCAGGCAGCATTTCATATTTCTTCAATTCATCCAATGCCTTCTTCTTGATAGATTCTGGATATGGATTGTTTTCAATCTTGTCACGAAGTTCCTGGGAATCATCGGTAATATTAGAAACATCACCAAGTTCTTCTTTGATTGTCTTAAGTTTTTCTCTTAAGTAATATTCTTTTTGTGAATCATCAATCTTTTCTTTTACTTTCTGATTGATATCATTTTCAATTTCAGATAAACGCTGCTGTTTTTCCATTTCAGAAATGATAAATAACATGCGTTCATTGATATTGAGTGTTTCAAGAAGTTTCTGCTTTGTCTGCTGATCATTCAATAAATACTGCCCAAACTGATCTGTTAATGTTACTGCAGAAACACCTTTTGACATCTGGTGAATAATATCTGCAGGAAATGCAGCAGTTACATTTGAAATCTTCTCAAATTCAGAAATAATCTTCTTTACCAATGCAAGTTCTTCTGTTGTATCACCCTGTACATCTTCTAACAGTTCAATATCAGCCATCATCATAGAACCATCATCTTCAAGATTCACAAGCTTAGCGCGCTTCATACCAGTAAAAGTAATACGCATATAGCCTTGTTTTCTTCTAACAACTTTGATTTTACTTAATGTACCAACGGAATAAAGATTCTCTCTAACAGGCTGTTCAACCATGATGTCATTCTGACAGACAATAAATACCTGTCCATCATACTCATCACTTGCACTATTGATTGCGTTGACCGATTTTTGTCTGCCAACTTCAATCATAACATCTTGTCCAGGGAATACGATGATTCCTCTAGTACAAATTACGGGAATTCTCATAGTATTTTCCATACCTAGTACTCCTTTCTTTTCTTCTAACAAATAAGACGCAGCTTAAATATAAACTACGTCTTATGAATCATTCATTAAGCTTTTGCAGCGTTGTCTTTAACGAAGTTGTAAGCCTTTGTTGTCTTGATATCCTGCTTGATCATGTCAACAGAAACAAGTGGCTTGATCTTTTCAACTTCCATACCATACTGCGTAGCAAGATCATGGTACTGAGCTTCAACATCTTCGTCTGTTGCTTCTAAGTTTTCAACTTCAGCGATCTTGTTAAGTGTCAATCTTAACTTAACGCTCTTTTCAGCATTTTCTCTGTAGTCATTCTTAACATCTTCTACAGTCTTGCCCATCATCTTCAGGTATTGTGTGAAAGAAATACCATACTGCTGGATCTGAGCAGCCATCTGCTGGATCTGACCATTAACTTCATCTTCGACAAGAGCATCTGGCATATCGATCTTAACATTGCTTGTTAATTCATCAAATAGCTTTTCATCAGCTGCATTTTCAGCCTGTGCCTGCTTAGCAGATGCTAATCTTTCTTTTACTGTATTCTTAAGATCTTCAACTGTTTCAACGTTAGGAATGTTTGTATCCTTAGCGAAATCATCATCTAGTTCAGGTAATACTTCTCTTGTAACTTCATGAACCTTAACCTTGAATACAACTGCAGCACCCTTGAGGTCTTCAGCATGATAATCTTCTGGGAATGTTAAGTTCAATTCCTTTTCATCACCAGCCTTGCAGCCAATTAACTGATCTTCGAAACCAGGAATGAATGAACCTGAGCCTAACTTTAAGCCATAGTTTTCAGCCTTGCCGCCTTCAAATGCAACGCCATCCTTGAATCCTTCATAGTCGATCTTAACTGTGTCGCCTTCCTGAGCTTCACCTTCAACTGTTTCAAGATCAGAATACTGCTTTCTCATACGGTCGATTTCTTCGTTGAGTTCTTCATCAGTAACTTCAACTGCTTCAACTTCATACTTTAGGCCTTTGTATTCGCCAAGTTCTACTTCTGGCATAACTGCGAATGTGAATACGAGTTCTGCCTTTTCATCATCCATAGACTTAACATCTAACTGTGGCTGAGAAATAGGTGTAAGATTCAATTCTTCAAATGCTTTTCTCATCCATTCATTTGCATTGTCTTCGATAGCCTGTGCCTGTCTTTCAGCCATAGAAACTTTCTTTTCAAGCATAGCTGCAGGAACATGTCCTTTTCTAAAGCCATCGATCTTAGCATTCTTAGCAATCTTATTGAATGCTTTCTTAACGGCGTTCTTCCATTCTTCGCCTTCGATTGTGACATTCATGTCACCCATTGATTTTTCTTTCAGTGTCCAAGTTGACATTGTTATTCTCCTTTTCAATTCGTGCTTGCCTATTATAGCAAAATTCCATAAATAGTGCCATAAATACACAAAAATTTACATGAAATATAATAGCACTCATATTAGCACTGTCAAGAGTTGAGTGCTAATATTTTAATAAATATTTTAGTTCAGCAATATTTCAGAATAAATAAAAATGGCATCTCTGCCATTTAACTGAATTGCTGAGAAACAAATCCGATCTGATTTTTTACATCTTCCAGAATATCGTTTCTGTCCATCATACGCGTAATTTCTTCTAAAATGTCAAACGCTAATGATTGTCCTTCATCTTCCTCATACGACAGCGGCAGAAACATAAACACATCATGAACAAGCATTGTCTTCGCCATTTCATACATATCTGGATTTTTATTCAGCCATTGATTCAATAAAGCATTTGCTTTCAGGAAGCCTTTTGAGTGAGAACATGGAACAAGTGAATCTCCATAAAATGTATATTCAACACCATCTTTGTTCCAGATAAATTCATCCTGAATTTCCTGTTCTGCAATTGCTTCAACAATTAAGGCAGCTGCTTCAGGATATGGATCATCTTTAAGGTAGTCTTGTATCTCCTCAATATAGTCCCTTAAATTTCTTTTTGCTAATTGTGCAGCAGATACAAGCTGACATTCACTGTTTCCTCTTAGACCATCTAAAATATCATCTACACTTCTCTCTGTATTTCTTTTTTCACTCATTTGAAATCTAAGATCTTTCAATAAAGCATACAGCTGTTCTTCTGTATCTTCTGGAATGTATGGCATGCTTAACTCTTTTTTAATAGTTGCAAATGCCTGTGCATAGTCACCATCAGCAATATTCTGTTTGATTTCAGCAATCATTTCATCATAATAATTCGTCATGATATTAGTATATAATTTTATTTCATTCATCTCAAATACGTTTTATAATAGTGACATGGAAGAAATCGTATTAGTTTCAGATAATCATGGTCAAAGAAAACCATTAGAGTATCTCAAAGAAAATTATCCAGTCACAGATTATTTCATCCATTGTGGCGATTCAGAAATGCATCCTAACCAGTTATCTGGTTTTACAAGTGTACAGGGAAATAATGATTTTTTTCATGCATATCCAAATGAAAGAATCATAACAATAGCTAATCACAACATTCTTGTTGTGCATGGTCATATGCATATGATTTTCAATCAGCCACAACAATTAGCAAGATACGCAAAGAAAGTGCATTGTGATATTGTCTTCTATGGCCATACGCATATTCCACAGGATATTACAGTTAACGGTGTTCGCTGCATTAATCCTGGCAGTATCTGGCACAACCGTGATGGATCCAAACCTAGCTATATGATTATCCATTTAGATGATAAAAATATCGAAGTTGAGAAGAAAGAATACAAATTTTAAAAAAATTTTAAAAAATTTAACAAAAAGGCTTGTCAAACTCTTAACTCTTTGGTATATTTAATGAGCTGTCTTGGTAGCTCAGCTGGATAGAGCACCCGCCTTCTAAGCGGACGGTCAGGAGTTCGAATCTCCTCCAGGACACCATTTAAAAATCACCGCTGTTTATCAGCGGTTTTTTTGTGCTATACTATTCTCATGAACATGAATTTATATCCATATAACTACTATTCTTTACTGATTGCGGTAATACTTGTCATTATTTTCCTGTTTTTAACATTGAAGCATTTAGCATCATTAGCAAAAACAGTGCAGAATATGCAGCCTGCCTTAGAAAATATACAAAAACAGTCAACACTGCTGCAAATCAAACAGGAAGTATTACACGAAAAGAAACAGGAAAGTCATAAAAACGATAAATACTTTAAAGTACTGCTTCCTTTACTGGCAGCAATCTATACGACTTATCGAGATGATGACGAGTGTCATGGCATCAAAGGATACAAAAAAGCATGTAAAACGGTATTTCAGAAAAAGAATACAAGTTTATCCAAAATATTTTCACAGATGCGATAAATATAAAAACGAGGTTTCCCTCGTTTTTATCATACCTATAGAGATGTTGTCATACCTAGGACGAAGCTGATTGCAATCATGATGCAGCCAATCAGAACAACGATACCTACACATTTTGTAATGGAATAATTCTTCTTTGTTAATAGATAGTAGAATACATATGTACAAACCAGACCAATACAAGCTGGTACAGCATTCAATACGCTTGACGCTACAGAAGACAAACTGCTTGATTGTACAGCAGAAACAAACGTATTTGAAGCACTGACATGCTTTGTTGCCAGTACAATCAATCCACCAACTGTAAATCCACCCATGATTTTAGATGCCTTTGCAAGGTCTTCCTTCTTTTTCATGAGTTTTTCCATAATCTTTGTACCTTGCGCATATCCAACTTTAATCAATGCAAAGCGCAATACAACCGTAAGAATCATTGCTGCAAGTGCAAACACAGCTACGCTGGCAACATTGCCATTATTTGCACCAGGAATACATGCAATGGCTATTGTTGAAAGAATCATCAAGTTAAACAATGCATGAGAGAGGCTATTGCATAATACATTCATTGTTGTACGAACAGAACGAATTGTTTCTAGATCACATTTCTGTGCTTCCAGTGAAAGTACAACTCCCATAGCTAGTGTAGAAAAGAATGATCCTGTTTCTACATATTCAAGGTTATGTCCCATGGATAATGCAAGATCTTCTTCATTTTCATGAATCTTTTTAAGAGCTGGTGCTAATGCATGGCACCATCCATATGCTTCCCCTGTTTCACTGTTCTTAGAAGCACTTACCATAAAAGAACGCAACGCAACCTGATTTAATGTTTTCTTATCTAAAGGAAATGCTTCATTTTTATTTGTATACTGTGTAATTCCTACCACCATTTTTCTGCACCTCCTTTAATTGTGTTGACTGGCTTGCTTTCTTCTTTTTTCACTGGTATTGTTTCTTTCTGTGAAGAACGGAAGTTAAACCATCCTAAAGCAAACGCAATGCATGCTACTATTGTTCCAGATACAGCAGTAGAAGTCATAGATACTAAGATCAAACCAACCGCAACACCTAGTAAAACAGCACCAGTAAGGTCTTTTCCACCCATGTTTCTTAATAGAATTGCAAATGCAATACATGGCATTAAAGAAGCAATCGTCATGATTCCAATCATTACGAATGGATAAGTGTGAATAAATGTTGACAGCATTGCATTAATACTGGAAGCATTGTTCATCACGGAATATGCAACACCTAAATAGACAAGTACATTGATTAGCATCAATACAAACTGCATCATGCCAACTTTTTTATCATCATGTTTTTCACAAGCTTTTCTAACTGCTGGTAAAAATAATGTGTTGAATAGATTTAAAACATATTCTAATGCGATTCCTCCAACAAGAAATGCACTTGCATTTGTGATAGATGCATCTACACCACCACTCACTAAAAACGAAGAAATGATAGAAGTAAATAAGAATCCGCTTTCTACAGGTACATATTCACTCAACGACTGATATGCAATGTAATATACTTCTAATGCTCCTCCAAGTAACATACCCTCTTTCAAATATCCTAAAGAAGCACCAAGTAAAGTACATGCGACAAGAGGTCTTTGTAAGATATGTGAAAAACAGTATTTATCTAAGACGATCAATAAAACAATGATCAAAGGTAAAACTGACATAATTTATATTCCTTTCCTTTTTTCAGAAACTATTATATCAAATTCTAATGCAGTTGAAATCATCTCGCCAAAACAAAAACAATACATTGCGTATTGTTTGTCAATCATAATCATAGTTATCATACAGATTCACTGTGATATCTGTAACGATTCTCTGATTTTCTTTCTTTTTTGTATCCAGAGAATACGACACTACATATGGACTATCTTCATTATCGTATTCAATACTGTAATACCAGTTAGATTCTGTTGTCGATTTATGATGTTTCCAGTCATTTTCATTAATTAATTGATCTACTTCCTGACATGTCATACCAGTATAAAGACCACCAGATACTTTTATATCTACATATAACTCATCATCTGGGTAAACACTCATATATTCAACATATGCATCCCTAACAGATATTTTCTTTGTTGTTGGAGAAAATACCGCAACAAACATATTCTGATTCTTGTCATTTTCTAAAGAAATATATTTTGTTGTATCACCTTTGATCTTGTCTTTTGCTTTTGTTTCAGAATATTCAGAAATTTCCCAGCCATTGTCTAATATTTCAGATAATTGACAAGGCATAGAATAATACTCACCATTGATAGAAACTTCATTGGATAATGTATCGTCTAATATTCCATCTCCCTGTTGAATTTCATCAATGGAAATACCTTCATCTGTATCAAAACCATCATCAAATCCATTGATGATGGCTGAACCAGCATATCCCATCAAGCCTAATATAACACCCGTAATACAGACTTTTTTGATGTATCCCTTCACACTGAAATGATATTTTTTTGATTGTGTTTCTTCTTCAACTTCTTCAAAGTCTAGATCTGAGTATTCATTTTGATTTTGTTCCTGATATTGTTTTGCCATATCAATATTATCTAAAAAATAACAGGTAAAAGCAATGGAAAAGAGATAAGATTTCTCCTATCTCAAGTACTTATCTTTGACTAGCATATATGCCATGATGTGCACAGGCTGTTCAAAATCACCATTTGTAATTCTTTCTTCAAGTTCTTGTTGAGAAAGATGAATATATTCTAAATCTTCCGTATCATCTAGATTTAAATCAGACACTTTTTTACATCGATCTGCAAAGAAGCAATATGCATAGTTATCCGCAATTGTTGGATAGCTTGGAACTGTAATAATGTGATGCCAGTCATTACTCATACATCCAGTTTCCTCTAGCAATTCTCTTCTAGCACAGTCAAATGCATCTTCTCTTTTGATCTTAGAATATTCATTATCTGCAGCTTCAATCCCACCTGCAGGAAATTCTGTTGTTACTTTATCTAGTCCATGACGGTATTGTTGAACACAGATAAAATCACCATTTTCATCTCTAGCAACAATCACAGAATAGCTTCTTCTAGAATAGTTATAATATGGTTCAAATTCTTCACCATTTGGAAACTGATATCTGCATCTTCTGAAGTCAATCCATTGATCTTGAACAATATGTTCTTCTTTTACTTTTTTCCACTTTAAATCACGCATTTTTCACCTCGAAATACACATCTTAATAACACTTCTATACTAGCACAAATATCTTAAGTTCAAAAAGGAACAGCGCATATTAAAACAGAGTCTTTTACAACTCTGTTTTAATATTTTCTGAAATTAAGCATTCTTCTTTTTGAAGAAGATCATAGCTACAACTGCAGCTAATGCAATGACACCCATTCCAGCATATAATGCAACGTTTCC
>QQXM01000053.1 GCA_014610835.1 Erysipelotrichaceae bacterium 7770_A6 | reverse complement strand
GTATATACGTATATGCTACATTTTGGAAGCAAACAAATCGAGCTTTAAAATCTCGATTTGTTTCATGCGTAATTACTATTTCTTTGAAAGATGATTTTCTGAAGTTGAAATTGTAATATATTATCAGAAAAGGACTATGAAATATTTATGATAAAACTATTAATACGTGCAGATGATATTGGATATTGCGATGGTGTGAATCGTGGAATTCGAGACAGTGTAGAAGCTGGGCTTGTAAAAAGTGTTGGATTGATGCCGAATATGATAGAAGCAGTAAATGGCTTTCAAATGGTGAAGGATCAGGATGTTTGTGTTGGACAACATACAAATCTTTGTCTAGGAGCTCCTTGCTGCGATCCAAAAGATATTCCAAGTCTTGTGAATGAAAATGGAGAATTCAAATCAAGTTCACAATTCAGAAATGCATTCAAAGATGGTGTGGATTTAATTTCGCTAGATGATGCTATTCTTGAAATTGAAGCACAGTATCGTAGATTTAAAGAAATGACAGGAAAAGATCCTGATTATTTTGAAGCACATGCAATTGCTTCAAATCATCTTTCAGAAGCGTTAGAAATCGTGACTGAAAGAAATCATCTTCCATATTCCAATCTTTCCCCTATGGATGAATATGGTACATTCTGTGGTATGAAAATCAGACAATGCAGGATGCGTTCTATGGAAAAGGAATATGATCCATTTCTGACACTGCAGGAAGCAGTCAAGAATGCAGACCCTTCTGTTGTAAATGTATTTGTTACACATCCAGGATATGTGGATGCATATCTTGAAATACATTCTTCTTTAACTGTGAATCGTGAAAAAGAAGCGGCAATGTTAAAAAATGAAGAAGTCAAGAAATGGCTGCAGGAGAATGAAGTAACTCTTGTTTCTTATAAGGATATTGTGAATCTATAAATTCATCAAACAATTCTTATCATTTGTACGTTTGGTTTGAAAATGATGTGGTGTAGAATATAAGTAATGAAGGAGGACATTTGTATGCTGAAACATATTAAATGGACGGATGTGTTAATGGCACTTGCATATGTTGTTGCAGGTGTACTATTAGTTATATTCCCAGATATCAGTGCGAAATATATTTCGTATATTGTTGGAATTACATCAATCGTATATGGAATTGTTTCTTTAACCGCGTATTTCCTGGCAGATATTCGTGAGACGCTCTACAACAATCATTTTGTGGTTGGACTGATCACAATCATATTTGGTTTAGCAGTCATTGTGAAAAGAGATCTCATTATGGATCTTGTACCATTTGTTCTTGGTCTATTGATTGTGACAAGCGGACTTGTAAAGCTGCATCGTGCTGTGATTGCAGCACGCATTAAATACAATGCTTCTTTTACATATGCATTATTAGGTGTTGTATCTATTATTGTTGGCATTGTGGTCATGTTCTTCTTGTCTGGTGAAACAACACAGAACATCATATTTATCATTATTGGATGTGGTTTGATCTATAGTGGAGCATCTGATCTGTTTATTCAATTCTTCCTGGCAAGTAAATTCAATGCGTTTATGAAACGTTTTGAAGGAGCTGTCAAGGATGCACAAAGCAATGTAATCAACGTAGAAGCAGTTGAAAAACCAAAAGAAGACGAACAGTCAAATGATTCAGATATGGAAGGGTAGCATAGCTATCCTTTTTGTATGCACGAAATGACAAGAATGTATAATGTATAAATTCCTTTCCGCGAGGAATTTATGCTAGAATATTAACTCGGAGGATTTATATGTTTAATGACTGGTTTAGCATAGGTCCACTTACTGTACATGGATATGGTGTGATGATTGCGGTTGGTATCTTAGCAGCATCATGGCTGGCAGCAAAGCTATGTAAAGAATATAAGCTGGACTATGAAAATATTGATTCATTTATTATATTTGTCATCGTTATTGGATATGCTTTTAGCAAGCTGACATATTGTTTAACTGTATTTGATCAATTCTTGAGTGATCCATTATCTGTACTTGGATCTGGAGGATGGGTCGTATATGGAGGAATCCTAGGAGGCTTGCTTGCAGCTTTGATCTGGTGCAAATGGAAAAAGTGGAAGTTCATGGATTATTTTCAAGTATTGATGCCATGTGTTTCTTTAGCACAGGGATTTGGAAGAATTGGCTGTTTCTTTGCGGGATGCTGTGGCGGTGCTGTAACAGATGCGTGGTATGGTATACAATTTCCAGCAACGTCACTTGCCTGGAATACAACACAGAAAATTATTCCAACACAGTTATTATCCAGCACAGGAGACTTCTTGATATTTGCTTTTTTAATGTATAACCTGAAAAAAGGAAAACATCCAGAAGATACGGGAGCCTGGTATTTAATCTTGTATTCTGTTGGAAGATTCTTGATTGAATTTTTGAGAGGAGATCTGATTCGTGGTGGAATTGGGCCATTCTCAACATCACAATTTATTTCATTATTTGTAGTAGTACTTGGTGCATATATGATTTGGAACAGACAAAGAAAAGAGGAGAAACAATGAAAATCGGTATCGCAAATGACCATTCAGCAGTCGCAATGAAAAATGAAGTCAAGGAATATCTGGAAAGCCTTGGCTACGAAGTTGTAAACTTCGGAACAGACACAGATGATTCTGTTGATTATCCTGTGTATGGTGAAAAAGTAGCAGAAGCAGTTGCAAATGGAGAAGTTGATAGAGGTGTTGCAATCTGTGGAACAGGTGTAGGTATTGGACTTGCCTGCAACAAGGTAAAGGGTATTCGTGCCTGTACTTGTTCAGAACCATACAGTGCTGAATATTCTAGACGTCACAACAATGCAAATGTAGTTACATTTGGTGCAAGAGTTATTGGACCAGAAACAGCTAAGCAGATTGTAAAAGTATTCATGGAAACACCATTTGAAGGTGGAAGACATGAAAGACGTGTCAATCAGTTAATTGAAATCGAAAATAAATATTTCAAGTAAGATCACTTCATCTGGAGTGATTTTTTCTTTACAAGAAATGAAAAAAGAGAATAATTAAAAACAAAGAAAAGAGGTAACGTATGTACTATATTGATATGCATTGTGATACGATCACAAGATTACTGAAAGATGCGGATCAAGGAAAATCATCCAGCTTAAGAAAAAATGATCTTCATATTGATCTGAATCGCATGAAACAGGCAAATTATTTATTACAGAACTTTGCGGTATTTACTCCACTTGGACATGTAGATGATCCAATGGAATTTGCATTGCGTGCAATTGACAAATACTATGAAGAAATTGACGGGAACAAAGATATCATTCGTCCAGTGTATTGTTATGATGACATTGAAAAGAATCGTAAAGATGGATTTATGAATGCAATGCTGACGTTAGAAGAAGGTGCAGTTGTACATAATGATTTACGTATCTTAAGAGATTTTTATCGTCTTGGTGTAAGAATGATTACATTAACATGGAACTATGAAAATGGTATTGCATTCCCTAACTTTACACCTGGAAAAGATGAAGATCGTGGTGACATGTTAAGACATATCAATGAAACGGATGGTCTAACACCATTTGGAAGAGAATATGTCAAAGAATGTAATCGTTTAGGTATTATTGTGGATGTTTCTCATTTAGGAGATAAAGGCTTCTGGGATGTGATTGCACTGAGCACAAAGCCAATTGTTGCTTCTCATTCCAATGCGAGAAGTGTTTGTGGGGTTGCTAGAAACATGAGTGATGAAATGATACTGGCATTGCATAAGAATGGTGGTGTCATGGGTATGAATTATTGTGAAGATTTTGTCAGTGATGATAGTAATGGCAGTGTTATGAACATTGTGAAGCACATTAATCATATTAGAGATCTTGGATGTATTGATAATATTGGACTTGGTTCTGACTTTGATGGTATTTCTACAAGAAAAGAAATGGAAGAGTGTTCCAAGATGTACTTGCTATGTGATGCATTAGAAAAAGAAGGCTATACAGAAGAAGAAATTGAAAAAATCTGTTATAGAAACGTATTGCGCGTTTATGAAGCAGTACTCAAATGAAAATTAATTTGATAAAATAAGCTTAGCTTATGGAAAAAACAAATGACATTACAAAATTAAAAGTAGCATATGCAATGCGTGAATGCATGGAAAAAGCAACAGTAGAAGATATTACTGTTCGAAAGATCTGTGAACAGGGAAACTTTTCAAGGCAGACGTTTTATCGTTGCTTCAGTGATAAATATGATTTAATCAACTGGTATTTTGATCGTATCTTGAATGAATCATTCAAGCAGATGGGAAAAGGTACAACAATTCGTGAGAGTCTTGTTTTGAAATTCCGTTACATTCAACAGGAACAGTTGTTTTTTCGTGCAGCGTTTTCTTATGATGATCAGAATAATCTGACAGATCATGATTTTGAAATGATTTTTGATTTCTATAAAAATCTGATTCATGAAAAAAGTGGTGCATATCCAAATCAGGAAATGCAGGATATACTGGAAATGTATTGTCATTCTTCTGTTTATATGACAGTGAAATGGATCATGAAAGAACATGCGAGATCTGTAGAAGAACTGGCAGATCTGATGGTGGAAGCAATGCCTTATCCATTATCACAATTGTTTAAAAAGCTGAATATTTTTGATTAATAACTTCTTGAAAAACCAGGAAGTTATTTTTGTTTGTGATAGTTTAATGAAAATTGTTTCAAAGCACATGTGTAAACTTTTCTGAAAAATGTTCGTTTCTTGTTGCAATGACTACTATGACGTAATAAACTTAAAAACATAATTTGTTACGACAGATTATATGAGGAGGGAAATCACATGGGAAAATATATCTTAAAACGTCTTGCCATTGGTATATTGACTCTGTTCATTCTTGCGACAATTACATTCTTCTTGATGCATGCAATTCCAGGAAGCCCATTTGGCGCAGATAACAAGAATCTAACACCTGAGCAATATGCTGCAATGCAAGCAAAGTATAACCTGGATAAACCTTTATTCCAGCAATATACAACATACATGGTGAATTTGTTACACATGGACTTTGGTGAAAGTATTTCAAAGAAAGGTGAACTTGTATTAGACATCATTCTAAAAAGAGCTCCTGTGACTGCCAGATTGGGTGCATGTGCATTCGTTATCTCAGTTGTTGCAGGTATTACACTTGGAATCGTCGGTGCATTGACAAAGAAGAAATGGGTCAACGGATTCATTACATTCTTGGCAACGTTAGGTGTTTCCTTGCCGAGCTTCATCGTTGCAATCTTATTGATGATCTTCTTAGGTGTAAAACTGAAAATATTCCCACTGCTTGGATTAAGTACTCCAGCAAGCTATGTTCTTCCAACGATTGCATTGAGTATTGGCCCAATCGCAATGGTAACTAGATTGACACGTTCTTCTTTGAAGGATGTCATGAATAAAGACTATATCATTCTTGCACGAAGCAAAGGTACGGATGATGTGAAAGTCATTATCAAACATGCATTAAGAAATGCATTGCTTCCAGTTATTACATATTGTGGACCATTACTTGCAGGTCTTGTTACTGGCAGCTTCGTAGTTGAAACACTATTTACAATTCCTGGCATTGGTAAAGAATTTACAAGTTCCGTTACAAACCGTGACTATCCAATGATCATGGGATTAACGATCTTCCTTGGAGCTATCGTTATTCTGATGCAGCTTGCAAGTGATATCGTTGCCGCAATTGTTGATCCACGTATCAAAGTGAAGAGTTAAGGAGGCACATCATGAGTGAAATGAAATATGATCCATCTATGTTTGAAAAACTAGATGAAAGTGAAAAAAATGATGAAGCCATCGCAATGGAAAGTAAAACTTTCCTGCAGGATACATGGAGAAGGTTCTGTTCCAACAAACTTGCAATTCTTGGACTAGTCGTACTTGTCATCATGATCTTATTGGCAGTCTTTGTTCCAGTTTTTTCTCAATATACATATGATGGACAAGATCTTGCAAATACAAATGCACTTCCATCTGCAGCGCATCTATTAGGTACAGATAAACTTGGAAGAGATATCCTTGTTAGAATCTGTTCTGGTATGAGAGTTACATTGGCCATTGGATTTACATCTGCCGCAATCAACCTCTGTATTGGAATTGTTTATGGTGGATGTGCTGGATACTTTGGTGGAAGAGTGGATATGACAATGATGAGAATCGTAGATATCATCGACTCAGTTCCATCATTACTTTATACAATCATGATCTTGATGGTATTTGGCAACTCTGTATTCTCAATGATGCTTGCAATTTCCTTGACATCATGGATTACAATGGCACGTCAGGTAAGAGCACAGGTTATGAGTTTGAAAGAAATGGAATTTGCGATGGCTGCGAAAGTTATTGGATGTTCAGATCTAAGAATCTTATTAAAACACTTAGTTGTCAATGCATTAGGACCTATCATTGTTTGTCTTACAATGATGATTCCTTCCGCAATCTTTACAGAAAGTTCATTGAGCTTTATCGGTATTGGTATTCAACCACCTGCTTGTTCCTTAGGTTCATTAGCCAATGAAGCTAGACAGTTGATCAATACACAGCCATTACAGGTTGTCTGGCCAGTTATCACAATTGCATTAATTACATTGTCTTTGAACTTTATTGGAGATGGTGTAGGCGAAGCATTAGAAGCAAAACGTTAGGAGGTGTGAAAGATGTCCTTATTAAAAGTAGAAGACTTACATACAGAGTTTAAGACAGATCAAGGAATCGTTCACGCAGTACGTGGAGTTTCATTTGAATTAAATCAGGGTGAAGTGCTTGGAATCGTTGGTGAATCTGGTTCTGGTAAATCACAGACAATGTATACAATCATGGGATTGCTGAGTGAAAATGCATTGCCAGTCAAAGGTAAAGTGACTTTTGATGGAAAAGATATCAGTGCAGAATCATTCAAAAGCAAAAAAGAATATAACAAGATGATGAATGAGATTCGTGGAAATACAGTTGCGATGATTTTCCAGGATCCTATGACATTCTTGAATCCAGTTTTGAAAATTGGAACACAGTTGATTGAACCAATTATGAATCATAAGAAAGTCAGTAAAAAAGAAGCTTATGATATGGCAATCAAATTAATGAAACAGGTTGGTATTCCTTCTGCTGAGAAGAGAATCAATCAATATCCATTTGAGTTCTCAGGTGGTATGAGACAAAGAATCATCATTGCGATTGCACTTGCATGTAATCCAAAACTGATCATTGCGGATGAACCAACAACTGCATTGGATGTAACAATTCAAGCACAGGTACTGGAACTCATTAATTCTTTAAAAGAAGAAAGTGATTCTTCCATTATCATGATCACACATGACTTAGGTGTCGTGGCAAAACTTTGTGATCGTGTAGCGATTATGTATGGTGGAAAGATTGTAGAAATCGGAACAGATCGAGAAATTTTTTACGAATCTAAACATCCATATACACAAGGTTTATTAAGCTGTATTACAAATCCAGAAGATGATTCTGATGAAGATCTGCAGCCAATTCCTGGTACACCGCCAGATTTATTGAAACCACCTGTTGGCTGTCCATTCTATGCTAGATGTCAACATGCAATGAAGATCTGTAAAGAACAGCTGCCTGAAACAACAACATTTTCACCAACACATCAATGTGCGTGCTGGCTGATTCAAGCAAAGGAGGCAAGTCATGAGTGAAACAATTTTAAAGGTTGATCATTTAAAAACTTACTTCGACGTAACAAAAGGAGTGTTTGCGAAGAAACAGATTGTTAAAGCAGTGGATGATGTAAGTTTTGAAGTATATAAAAATGAAACGTTTGGTCTTGTAGGTGAATCTGGATGTGGAAAGAGTACACTTGGCAGAACAATCGTAAAGCTATATGAACCTACAGATGGATCCATTGAATTTGAAGGAAAAGATATTTCCAAGATTAAAGGAAAAGAATTGAAAGCATATCGTAAAGATATGCAGATGATCTTCCAGGATCCATATGCATCCTTAAACCCAAGAATGACTGTTGGTGAAATCATCAAGGAACCAATGAAAATCTTCAATATTTATGATACGGATGAAGAAAGAGAAGCAAGGGTCAGAGAACTTCTAGATATTGTTTCTTTAAAACCTGATCATATTCGAAGATATCCAGCAGAGTTCTCTGGTGGTCAAAGACAGCGTATTGGTATCGCAAGAGCTCTTGCGGTGAATCCTAAATTCATTGTGTGTGATGAACCTATCAGTGCATTGGATGCTTCTATTCAGGCACAGGTTATCAACTTATTGAAACACATTCAAAAAGAAATGGGTATTTCCTATATTTTCATCGCACATGATCTAGGCATGGTAAAACATATTTCCGATCGTATTGGTGTTATGTATCTTGGTCATATTGTTGAATGTGGTCCAAGTGATGTTGTATATCATACACCACTGCATCCATATACACAGGCGCTCTTATCTGCGATTCCAATCCCAGATCCAGACGTCGCAAAAGCAAAACAGAGAATTGTTTTGGAAGGTGAAATTCCTTCACCAATTAACACGCCAGCTGGTTGTCCATTTGCATCTAGATGTCCTAGAGCAACGGAAAGATGCAGAAAAGAGACACCAAAACCAGTTCAGCTTGGTGAACGCAGCGTGGCATGTTTCTTATATGAAAAGTAAAGGGGAAAAAATTATGAACAAAGTATTGAAATCAGTTCTAACCGCAACAATGGTTCTAGGTATGGCAGCTTGCTCTAGCACACCAGCCGGTTCCACTGCAGCATCTTCTGGCTCAAATAGCGGTGTATTCCGTGTAGCTATGGAAGGTGAATCTAACTATCCTGATGCAGCAATTGCATCAGACGCAATTACTGCCAGCGTAACATCTTTAACAGCCGTAACACTTTATCGTCTCACTGGCTCTGGTGAAATGGAACCTGCTGCAGCTGACAGCTATGATGTCAGTGAAGATGGCTTAACATATACATTCCATCTAAAGAAAGGTTTGAAATGGAGTGATGGTTCAGATTTAACAGCAAAAGACTTCGAGTATGGCGTTAAGCGTTCTCTTGGTTTGAGTGTTGCAGATGCTGGATTTAACATTTACATTTCTGGATACCTTAAAAATGGTGACAAGTACAACGAAAGTAACGCTGTAAGTGATATGACAGATTTGGGTGTTGAGGCTACGGATGACGATACACTAGTGTTCACCCTCCAAAAACCATGTGATTATTTCCCATGCCTGACATCTCTAGGCGTATATTCTCCAGCAAAGGAAGGCGTTTATACAGAACACGATTATAAGTGGGCTGACGATGTAGATGCTCCAGTATCTGGACCATATAAGCTAAAATCTATTGACCGTTCTACAGAAGTTGTACTTGTCAAAAATGATAACTTCTACAACGCAGACAAGGTTACTACAGATGAAATCGACTATAAGGTAATTACAGATACTTCTGCACAGCTCATGGCTTATCAGAATGGTGAAGTTGATTTCGCAAAGAGCCTGGATACTTCTGTAATCAAGCAGTATGAAGGTCAGGATGATCTTGTAATGCCAGGTGGTGTTCTTAACTACTACGTTGAATTGAATACAGATGACGGAACAACGTGTGAAGCACTTAAGGATAAGGATGTTCGTAAAGCTCTTTCTGAAGCTGTTAACCGTAAGGAAATGTGTGCAGCTTTAGATGCTGGTGATCTTTATGTTCCACTTTATGGCTTCGTTCCAAAGGGACTTCCTGGAAGTACAGAAGGCAGTGACTTCCGTGAAGAAGGTGGAGATCTCATTACAGAAGATCTAGACGATGCTAAGAAGATCATGGAAAGCAAGGGTTATACAGAATCTAACCCACTCGAACTTGAATACTACTACAACGATACAACAGTACATTCAACAGTTGCCCAGGTTCTTCAGCAGCAATTAGCTAAGATCAATGTTAAGGTTACATTGAAGTCTGGTGAAATCAGAACATTCTTCGATGATCGTACAGCTGGTAACTTCCAGGCTGCAAGAAATGCATACTCTGCAGACTATATGGATGTTTCTAACTATATGAATCTATGGACCTATAATACACAGTCTACAAAGGTTACAAGTGATGAACACTATGATGAGCTTGTAAACAAGGCTGAAACAACAACAGATCATGATGAACGTTACAAGCTATTACATGAAGCTGAATCTTACTTCATCAAGGATATGAACTACAACATTCCTTTATTCCAGTATGGTTCATTCTATCTGTTAAAGCCAAGTATCACAGGTATTGAATTTACACCTCAGGGATCTGCTGATCTGACATATGTAAAATTATCTTAATTGATATTAACCAGGCTTCATGTGGAGCCTGGTTATTCTCATAGAAGGGGAAATGTTTATGGAATTTGATTTAACAAAACCGTATTGTTATTACTTTAATGAAATTTGTAAGATTCCTCATGGTTCCTATCATGAAAAGGCAATCAGTGATTATGTTGTTTCTTTTGCGAAAGAACATCATTTGAGATATGTACAGGATGCTATGTGGAATGTGGTGATCTATAAAGATGCATCTGATGGTTATCATGATTATGATCCTGTGATGCTGCAGGGGCACTTAGATATGGTTTGTGAAGCTGTTGCGGGACTGGATTTTGATTTTGAGACACAGCCAATTGAAACCTATGTGGATGAAGAGGGAAGACTGCGTGCAAAAGGTACAACACTTGGTGCTGATGATGGCATGGGTGTTGCGCAGATGCTTGCAATTCTAGCGGATGATTCTTTGAAGCATCCACCACTGGAATGTGTTTTTACCGTGCAGGAAGAAGTTGGTCTTTGTGGAGCTTTGGCAATGGATAAATCTCTTCTGCATTCTCATCGTATGATTTCATTAGATGGCGGTGGAGAAGTTGTAACGGGAATTTCTTCTGCAGGTGGAATCCAGGCAGTGAATACAATTGCCTGCATATTCAAGAAGCAAAGTAATCCTTGTTATCAATTGAAGGTGACTGGATTATCTGGTGGTCATTCTGGTGGTGAAATCCATAAAGAAAAAGGGAATGCGAATAAGCTTGTTGCGAGAATCTTAAAAGAAATGATGAATGATGGTGTGGATGTTTCTTTAGTGTCATTCAATGGTGGTGCGAAAGACAATGCCATCCCTAGAGAATCTGTTGCGGTATTCGCTTCTGAGAATGATGCAGATTATTTGAAAGATCTCGTGAAAGAGAAAACAGAAAAAATCTCTGTGGAATTTGAACATTCTGATCCTGGCTTTCAAACAGTATTTGAAAGTGTAAAAACGTGTAATGAATGCATGGATCAGACAAGCACGAAGCATGTCATTGATTATCTGTATCTCTTAGATAATGGTTTCCAGCATCGTTCGATGGCGATTGAAGGATTGACATTAACAAGCTTGAACTTAGGGATTGTAAAAACAGAAGGTACAGATGTCATCTGTAATTCTTCCATTCGCAGTGCATTAGAAGAAGCAATTGATGATGATGTGGATCATATCAAGTGTTTAGCTTCCTATACAGGTGGAAACGTAGAAACAATGGCAAGATATCCAGCGTGGAACTATGATCCAAATTCAAAGATGAGAGAAACATTCAAGAAGGTATTTGCTTCTTTGTATGATGGAAAACAGCTGCAAGAGAATGCAGGACATGGTGGATTAGAATGTGCTGTATTTACACAGGTGGATGGTGGTATGGACATTATTACATGTGGACCGGTTTCTCATGGCTGTCATACACCAGATGAATTTCTTGATTTAGCTAGCTTTGATAGAGCGTATACATTATTAACAACAATTATTGCAAATGTAGATAAGAAGGCGTAAGAATATGAAAAAAGGTTTAGTTGTAATTTTGAGTGGTGCGTGTTCTGTAGGAAAACATGACCTGACAAATCGTTTGTTAAATGATCCTGATTTGGATCTGGTATATTCTGTTTCTTTAACAACACGTCCTAAAAAAGAAAATGAAGTGGATGGAAAAGATTACTATTTTGTAGATTTTGCATCTTTTGCACAGGCAGTAAAAGATCATAATCTTCTTGAATATACAGAATTTAATGGCTGGTATTATGGAACACCTAAAAATCAGGTGGAATTTTTAAGAGATACTGGAAAAAATGTGCTGATTACAGTAGAAGCGCAAGGTGTTGGACCAATCAAGCTGGAATTGCCTGAGGCACTTGCAATCTTTATTACTCCAGCATCCATTGATGAATTAGAGAGTACAATTCATGAAATCTATCAGGATGATGAGGCAAGTGCAACGCGTCGTATCAATAAGGCAAAAATGGATATGGAACTGGCTCCATTATTCCAGAATGTTGTGAAGAGTGAAGATGCGGATAAGACATATCAGGCAGTGAAAGATATGATCTTGAAAGAATTACATAAGGATTCCTGATATGTATTCTAAAGAATTATTAGAAAAATATGCGGATGTTTTAATTGAAAAGGGTGTAAACATTCAAAAAGGACAGTATCTGCTTTTGCAGTGCTGTATTGATACATTGCCTCTTGCACGTATCATTTGTGAAAAAGCATTGTTGAAGGGTGCGAAGGATGTGCATGTTTCTATTTCTGATCCTGTAATCAAGAAATTGCGTGGGAAATATTTGTCTCAGGATCAATGTTCTGTTGTATATGATTTTGAAAAAGAAGAACTGGATTATTTTTTGAGAAATGATTGTGTGCAGATTGGTTTGATGGGTACATATCCTGGCTTGATGGAAGGCGTCAGCGATGAAAATGCTATGGCACTTGCCTATGCTGGAAATGAAGTGAGAAATGTCGTTCGAAAATATATTCATGATGGTACGCTGCAATGGACAGGTACAGCCTATCCAACGCAGGAGTGGGCAAATACTGTCTATCCTGAAATGAGTGAAAGTGATGCAATGGCACAGCTTGAAAAAGATATTGCATGCATGATGCGCATTGATCAGGATGATCCTTTGAAAGCGTGGGATGATCATTGTGATCGTCTTAGAAAAGTTGGTGATGTATTGAATCAATATCAGTTTCAATCTCTGCATTTAACAAGTGAACTTGGTACTGATCTAACAGTGCAGCTTGTTGAAAATCATATCTGGTGTTCTGCTGCAGATATGGGTGAAGCTAAAGTGAAAGCAAAATATATTGCGAATATGCCAACAGAAGAAATCTTTACGGATCCGCATCGCAATCATGTGGATGGAATTGCATATGCTTCTAAACCATTGATGATCAATGGAAAGCTTGTGAAAGATTTCTGGATTCGCTTTGAAAATGGAATAGCTGTTGATTGTGGTGCAAAAGAAAATGTTGAGTTTTTGAAAGATGCTTTGTTTCATGATGATCGCAGCAGAAGACTTGGTGAAATTGCACTTGTTTCTAAGAAATCTCCAATCAATAAGATTGGAAGATTATTCTATAATGGCTTGATTGATGAAAATGCAGCTTCTCATTTGGCGTTTGGTTCTAGTTTTCCTACAAATATTCAAAATGGAACAGATATGGATGAAGAAGAGCTATTAAAACATGGTGTGAATGTTGCGAGCTGCCATCATGATTTTATGGTTGGTACAGAACATTATCATGTGGAAGGCATTACACATGATGGAAAAACAGTTGTTATTATGGATGATGGAGATTTTGTACTATGAACATATCAAACGAAGATTTTTTAATGGATATTCCTTCTTTTGATACATTAAAAGAAAAGGTTGTATCGTATCGGAAACAATGTGAAATCATTGATCGCTGGCTTGTAAAAAGACTGGATACAGTACTGCCAATGATTATGCAAAGAAGTGGTATTGATACATGGATCATCTGTAATAATGAACATAATGAGGATCCTGTATTCCATACATTATCGCCAGCGTTGATGATGTCTGCGAGAAGATTGACAATCTTAATTATGCATTTGAAGGAAGATGGCAGTGTAGAAAGATTTTCTTTAACACATCCTGTACCGGATATTGCCCGTCTTTATACACCTTGCTGGCTGAATCCGAAGGATGCGGTATGGGGAAATGATAAATATTTCCTGGAAAATAAAAAAGGTGTAAAAGTGAGTGAAACACCAGAAACGCAATGGGAATGTCTAGGCAGAGTGATTCATGAACTGCAGCCAGAGAAAATTGGCTTGGATTATTCAGAACACGACGCGTATGCAGATGGTTTGTCACATAGTCTGTATTTAAAAGTAATGAATGCTTTATATGAAGAAGATCGTAATAAAGTTGTTTCTGCAGAACCGCTTTGTATTGGGTGGCTGGAAACAAGAATTGATGAAGAAATGAATGCATACAATGGTATCGTACAGATGGCGCATGCATTGATCAAAGAAGCATATTCTTCTAAAGTAATCCATCCTGGCGTCACAACAAATGATGATGTGAGATTCTGGATGATGGAAAAAGCAAGAAGTCTTGGGCTGGATCCATGGTTTGATTTTGAAACTTCTATTATTCGAAAAGATGCAGATATTGAAGGAGAAGATATCATTCAGCCTGGAGACGTATTACATTGTGATATTGGTTTTCGCTATCTGGGTCTTTGTACAGATACACAAGAGATGGCATATATCTTAAAGAATGGAGAAGTGGATGCGCCACAGGAATTGAAAAATGCTATGGCTACAGTCAATCGTCTGCAGGATATTACACTTGATAAATTTGAAGCTGGAAAAAGTGGCAATGCAGTCTTGAAAGAAGCAAGAGAAGAAGCACTGAAACAAGGAATCGAACCATGCATCTATTCTCATCCGCTTGGTTTTGATGGACATGCTGCTGGGCCAACGATTGGACTATGGGATCATCAGGATGGTGTAGAACATGAAGGTGACTATATCATTCATGATGCGACATGCTATTCTCTGGAATTGAATGCTGCGGTAGAATTCTTTGGGAAAAAGCAAATCTTCAGTATGGAATCTGATATCATGTTAAGAGATGGAAAGAAATACTTCTTAGCAGGAAGACAGACAAATTTCCACTTAATCAAATGAGGTAAATGAAAATGAAAGAAATCGTAACAAAAAATGCGCCTGCCGCTATTGGTCCTTATGCACAAGGATATATCGCAAATGGATTTGTGATCACATCTGGACAGCTGGGCGTAGATCCAGGCAACGGGGAAGCTCCTGAAGGTATTCAGGCACAGGCTGAATGGTCTTGTAAAAATGTTATGGCTATTTTGAGTGAAGCGGGGTGTGATGCTTCTAGAGTAATCAAAACAACTTGCTTCTTAAGTGATATGGCTGATTTTGCGGCATTTAATGAAGTATATGCAAAGTATTTTACATCTAAACCAGCAAGAAGCTGTGTCGCTGTGAAGACTTTGCCAAAGGGACTGCTTTGTGAAATTGAAGCAGTGGCAGAACTATGAATCAAGAAGAAATTGAAAGAAGAATGCGAGAAGGCAGAAACTCTTTGAAACCTCTGATTGAAGAAGAAACGGACTATCAGTCAGATCAGGATCTGAAAAAACCACAGCCACCTTTAGTCAAGGAAGCAATGACATCTAATATCATTGCTTTGCCAACTGACTTTGAACATTTAACAATTGATAATGATTTCCTGCATGTGATTAATACAAGACAATCACATCGTGTATATACACAACAGAAAATGTCATTATTGGAATTGTCATATTTGTTATGGTGTACACAGGGTGTAAAGGAAATTCGTGGCAAATCTTATGCAACGCTTAGAACAGTTCCTTGTGGTGGTGCAAGACATGAATTTGAATGTTATATGGTCATTCAGAATGTGGATGGCTTGAAAGATGGTTATTATCATTATCTTCCAATGCATCATCAGATTGAAATGTTAAAAGAAGATAATGATCTGCATGACTTTATTTCTGTTTCTTTGCAGAAACAAGACTGGGCTTGTAAAGCAAATGTTGTATTTTATTACAGTTTTGTATGTTATCGTGCAGAGTGGAGATATGGTATCTATGCACACCGTATGGTTATGTGTGATGCTGGTCATATTACTGAAAATCTGTATCTTGCATGTACAAGTATTGGACTTGGTGGATGTGCGATCGGTGCTGTCAATGGTAAAGTAAGCGATGAAGCTTTTGGTCTTGATGGAGAAGAAGAATTTATCATGTATGCAATGCCTGTTGGAACAGTATCCAAAAATGATGCACAGCAGGAAAAAGACTTCTATGCTTTTGTGAATGAACAAGGATTATAAGTTATTAAGTTACACTTTTGCGAAGGTGTAACTTGTTTTTGTTTTCACAAGATTTAAACTGAAAGCATATAAAGGAGTGTTTACAAAATGGCAAACAAAATCTCATTAAATCCTACATCTTATCATGGTGCAGGTGCAATCAACGAAATCGCTACAGAAATCAAGGCACATGGATTCAAGAAGGCATTTGTTGCTTCTGACCCAGATCTCGTGAAGTTCGGTGTTACAGGAAAGGTTACAGATATTCTGGATAAGGAAAATATTCCTTGGAAACTTTACAGTAACATTAAACCAAACCCAACAATTGAAAACGTACAGACTGGTGTAGAAGCATTCAAGAACAGCGGTGCTGATGTTATTGTTGCGATTGGTGGTGGATCCAGTATGGATACATCTAAGGCAATTGGTATTATCATTACAAACCCAGAATTTGAGGATGTTAGATCATTAGAAGGTGTTGCTCCAACAAAGAACCCATGTGTTCCTATCATTGCTGTTCCTACAACAGCTGGTACAGCTGCTGAAGTAACAATCAACTATGTTATTACAGATATTGAAAAGAAGAGAAAGTTCGTATGTGTAGATACACACGACATGCCTATCGTTGCAGTAGTTGATCCTGAAATGATGTCTTCTATGCCTAAGGGCTTAACAGCTGCTACTGGCATGGATGCATTGACTCATGCTATTGAAGGCTACACAACAAAGGGCGCATGGGAAATGACAGATATGTTCCACCTGGAAGCTATCCGTTTAATTTCTAAGTATTTAAGAAGTGCAGTTGCTAATGAAAAAGAAGGCAGAGAAGGTATGGCTCTTGGTCAGTACATTGCAGGTATGGGCTTCTCTAACGTTGGTCTTGGTATTGACCATGCAATGGCACATACATTAAGTGCTTACTATGACACACCTCATGGTGTTGCCTGTGCTTCTTTACTTCCAATTTCTATGGAATTCAATAGAGACTACACAGGCGAAAAGTACAGAGAAATTGCTCGTGCTATGGGTGTTGAAGGCGTTGATGCAATGTCTCAGGAAGAATATAGAGATGCAGCAATCAATGCAGTGAAGCAGTTGTCTAGTGATGTAGGTATCAACCCTAAGAATGATAGAATCAAGGAAGAAGATCTTGAACAGTTATCTATCGATGCATTACATGATGCATGCTATCCTGGCAACCCAAGAGAAGCTACAAAAGAACAAGTTCTTGAAATGTTCCGTCAATTAATGTAATTCTTATAAGCACTTCAGCCAATGGTTGAGGTGTTTTTTTTGTTAAATCTGGGTACTATAAGCAAAATGATGATTTCAAGAAATTGAATAAATGAAAAGATCATCCTTCTTCATGTCAACAATATTGAAGAAATCAATTATTAGATGCAAAATATTTTTTGATTCATTGATAATAGTGTTTTCTGTGGTTCTTTTTTGAAAACTTCATTAGATTTACACATGTTGATGCTGCTGAAAAAAAGACCTTATTGAACATAGTCAGGTATGTTCTTTAAGATCTTTTTTGATGGAATACAGCTTTTTTCATCCCAGTCTGCTAGATATAACATATAGTATTCATCATATGTTAAATGGGATTCTGTAATCTTTTTTGCGAGCTCTTTTCCGACATAGCGGAAATGTTCAAGCTCATCTTTTACACCAGTGATGGATGATTTTTCATTGGCGTATCTTTGAATGAATCCGTAGGATGTACAATTCTCAACCATCCATTTGTATGTTTCTGTTTCTGAAAATGCAACGCTTGTTTCGTATGTTGCGGCTACATTCACTGCTAGACCTGTCTGGTGTTCTGAGTGACCTGGACGAATACTGTTTTTATCAGCTTCTGACTGGGACATTCTTGCTAGAAAACTGTTGTAGGCACTTTCCTGAATTGCATATTCACGATATCCAACAGTAGCGAAGAAGTAATGACCTGCCTCTTGAGATGCCTGAGCGAATGCAATAAATGCATCTGCGCATTCTTGTACAAGCTGTACGCCACTGACGGCATATTGTGTACTGATATCTACAATATTGTCTGGTACAAAATCACTTGTTAGACCATAGGTGCTGTTTACTAGAACTGATGTATCGTGTGGAGAAGGGATTTCTTTTTGAAGCTTATATAATTGATAGTATGAATCACTTAATGAAAATGAAGATTCACTATTATGATCACGGTTATTCTTGCAATCCTGGATATATGGATTTTCACCCCATTGATAATCAAATACCAGAAGTGGTGTTAATTCAATGAATGTCAGATTGTTAAACAGATTCTGTAACTGATCGACTTCATATCCTTTATCCATCAAACGATTGTATAGAAGAAAATCTGTATCTGTTAATGTACGATCTGTTTTGATTGCGGCATAGAGTGGCAGGTATTCTTCCTGTAAAGAACCATCTAGAATACATTGCTCCATGTATTTAGAATAATACTGATTTTGAATGATATCAGATGCATAGTCAGCTTTTTGAATGTATTTGATTGCTTCTTTGGAATATCCAAGATCTTTCAGTTTTGCTTCACTTGTAATCTTTGGAACCTGAAATGCTAGAACACCGCAGGCAATTACTAATACAAGAACTACAAGCAGACTTTTTCTGATGTGTCTTTTTCTTCTGTGTTTTTTAGGCATTGTTCTACCTCAAAGAGATTCCATGGATCTTTTTTTGGAGGAAGACATGAAATGGTCATTGGTTCTTTTTGTGTTGGATGAATAAATGTTAACTGATATGCATACAATGCAATCTGTCCCTTTTTTGTATGTGGGTTGTATCTTTGATCATATACAAGCGGCAGATTTCTAGAAGAGAACTGTACACGAATCTGATGGCTTCTGCCTGTTTCTAACGTGATATGTACAAGTGCCCTGTTCTGTTTTGTTTCTAGTACATCATAGTGCAGAATGGATTTTTTTCCTTCTTTTTCATTTGTGACAGTGACACGGTTGTTTTTTGTATCTTTTTTGAGATAGTCAACAAGTGTGCCTTGTTTCTTCTTTGGAGTACCATCCAATAAAGCAAGATATTCTTTTTTGAATGTATGTGTACGTACTTGATCACTGAGTCTAGAGGCAGCTTTGGATGTTTTTGCGAAAATCATTACGCCACCCACTGGACGGTCTAAGCGATGCACCAGACCCAGATATACATTTCCAGGTTTATTGTAAGTTTCTTTGATATATTGCTTGCACATCGTTAATAGATCAAGGTCGTGAGAACTGTCTTCCTGTACAGGAATATTGACAGGTTTTTCTACCACAAGTACATGATTATCTTCATAAAGTACGTGGATCATTTTCTTTCCCATCTTCCATAAATGCCACAAGGCAGTAATAGATCTCTATTCTGGAGTGGGATTGCAACTTCACCACAAGATACAGTGCCTTCTGGATGTTCTGGCAGGATCATTGTTTTCATCAGATCTTCTAAAACAATGGAAGAAAATCCTGTAGTATAACTATTGATTAAGAAGAACAGAGCGTTTTCATCAAGAATTTCCAGACAGGACTTGATTAATCCTGTGATTTCTTTTTCAAATTTCCACATTTCACCATTTGGACCTCTGCCGTAACTTGGTGGATCCATTAAAATACCATGGTATGTGTGACCTCTTCTTTTTTCTCTTTCAACAAATTTCAAACAGTCATCAACAATAAAACGAATCTTGTTATGTTCAAGGTGTGACAGGTCTCGATTTTCTTTTGCCCACTGTACCATACCTTTAGACGCATCTACGTGAACAACTTCCTGTGCACCAGCTGCGCTGCATGCCATTGTTGCGCATCCTGTATAGCCGAATAGATTTAATACACGGATTTCTTCATCTTTGTGTGCAGAAATCAAATCATACATCCAATCCCAGTTGACTGCCTGTTCAGGGAAGATTCCTGTGTGTTTGAATCCTGTAGGAGATACTTTGAATGTTAAATTACGATAGTCGATTGTCCAGGATTCTGGAAGCTTCTTTCTGTATTCCCAGCTTCCTCCACCTTTATTACTTCTATGGTAGATTGCATCTGCATTCTTCCATTGTTTATTTTCATGCATTGGCCAGATAGCTTGTGGATCAGGACGTCTTAAAATGACACCTTTCCATTGTTCTAACTTTTCTCCATTTCCTGCATCCAGGCAGGAATAATCTTTCCATTGATCAGCTTTTAAAATCATGTTTTTTTACCTCGTGCCTATTATAACATGTGCTTTCACATTTCATGTTTTGTTTTGATATAATAGTTGAACGATGGAGAAAAACATATGATCGATACTACATTATTAAATGAGAATCAAAAAGAAGCTGTACTGTCTGATGATCAGTATTTAAGAATCATTGCGGGTGCAGGCTCTGGGAAAACACGTGTTCTTACAACGCGTATTGTACATTTGATTGAAGATGAAGATGTACGTCCATATAAAATATTAGCAATTACATTTACAAATAAAGCCGCAAAGGAAATGAAGGAACGTCTTTCTACGATGCTTCATGAAGAAGATGAACCTAGATGGATTTCTACAATTCATTCTCTTTGTGTACGTATTTTAAGAGAAGATATTTCTTGCCTGGGCTATCCAAAGAATTTTACGATCATGGATGCAGATGATCAGAAATCTATTGTGAAAGAAGCAATGAAGCAATTGGATCTCAAAGATTCTAAGTTGACGCCAGGGGAAGTTGTTGGCTATATTTCTAACAATAAAACAGCACAGATCAGCGTCGACGCTGCAAAGAAAATGGCAGGCAGCTTTACAGATGATACAGATAAAGCAAGAATCTATGAGTATTATGTGAATCGTCTGAAAGAAATGTATGCTCTGGATTTTGATGATTTGATTTTAAAGACAGTTACGTTGTTTTCTGATTTTCCTTCTGTTTTAGAAAAATGGCAGAGAAGATTTGAATATGTACTTGTAGACGAGTTTCAGGATATCGATAATCTTCAGTATCAGCTGATTCGTTTTCTTGTTGGTAAAAATGCTTCCTTGTATGTTGTTGGTGATCCTGACCAGACAATTTATACATGGCGTGGTGCGAATGTAGATATTATTATGCATTTTGAAAAGGATTTTCCAAATGCAAAAACAATCATGCTGAATGAGAACTATCGTTCTACAGATGCAATCTTGCGTGTTTCTAACAGTGTAATTCAAAATAATAAGAATCGTTTGAAGAAAGAATTGTATACATCGAAAAAAAATGAAGATAAAGTCATTCATTTTGGAGCGGAAAGTGAAGAATATGAAGATGCATGGATTGCGGGAATGATCCAGAAACTTCATACACAAGGGAAAAAATATTCTGATATCGCAATTCTGTATCGTTCTAACTATCTTTCTCGTGGTCTTGAAAAAGCAATGATTGATCTTAGAATTCCATACATTATTTATGGCGGCATTCGATTCTATGAACGTATGGAAGTAAAAGACGCTCTTTGTTATCTTAGAATGATCGTTACGGCAGATGATCTTGCTTTACAAAGAATCTTGAATCGTCCAAAGCGTGGAATCGGTGGAAAGACAATGGATAACATTGTAGAAGAGGCACGCAGAAACAATTCAACAATGTATGAAGTATTGAAAGCAAATCAGATTTTTTCTGGAAAGGCAAAAAAGACAATTGAAGAATTTGTTTCCATGATTGAAGGATGGAAAGCAATTGAGCGTGAAGGAAAAATGCCGCTGGATGAACTTCTTGGGAAGATTTTTGAAGAAAGCGGCGTCAAAGCAATGTGTGAAGCGGATGAGGAAAAAAGAGATGAAAGACTTTTAAATTTAAAAGCTTTACAGGAGGATTTACAGAACTTCACAAATGATAATCCTGATTTGAGTCTGGATGAATATCTGCAGAATATTGCTTTATATACTGATCGTGACAGTGGGGAAGTGAGTGAGTGTGTGCAGCTGATGACTGTGCATGCGGCGAAAGGTCTGGAATTTGATACGGTATTTGTTACAGATCTCAATGAAGGCATTTTTCCAAATGCGAGATCCATTGAAGACTCATCTCATGGCATGGAAGAGGAACGAAGACTTGCCTATGTTGCTTTTACGCGTGCTAAAAATCATTTGTATGTATGTGAAGCAGGTGGTTTTTCCTTTATTATTCAAGGTCCTAGACAGACAAGCCGTTTTATTAAAGAAATGGACCATGACTATATGGTTGAAGCACCAGGCAGTTTTAATCAAAGAGGCGTGATTTCTTCCTCTCGTGAAGCACGTATATTTAAAAATAGTTTTGCAGATTTTATGAGTCGTAAAGATGATGAGGATGAAATTCCTTCACCAATTCATGTGGAACAGCCAAAAGCAAATAAAGTGAAGTTTAAGAAGGGTGATACAGTCATCCATCCAAAATTTGGAGAAGGTATCATTATTAAAGTGAAGAGAGAAATGCTTGAAATTGCATTTACATATCCTTATGGATTAAAGAAAATCGCAATATTTCCTGGATTGAAGAAGAAGGGTGAATGATGAATACTACAGAAGCAATGAAAAAAATGCGTGAACTTGTTGATACATTGAATGAAGCGAGTGATGCTTATTACAATGGTCAACAGGAACGCATGAGTGACTATGAATGGGATGCTGCATTTGATGCATTAAAGAAACTGGAAGAAGAAACAGGTACAGTTTTAGAAGATTCTCCAACAATCAATGTATCCAGTGATGATACACAAGGTTTGAAAGAACCGCATGAGTTTCCAGCTTTGTCTCTTGCGAAAACAAAAAAAGTTACAGATTTAGTGAAGTGGGCAAGTGATCGTCCAATCTTTTTATCATGGAAATTGGATGGATTAACATTGGTTGTGACTTATGACAATGGAAAACTCACGAAAGTCGTTACACGTGGAGATGGACATGTTGGAACAAATATTACACATCTGGCAGGTGCAATTCATGGAATTCAAAAGACAATCAAGGAAAAAGGGCATCTTGTAATTCGTGGAGAAGCTGTTATTTCCTATGAAGATTTTGAACAGTTTGTATTAGAATCAGGAGAAGATTATGCCAATCCAAGAAACCTGGCATCTGGTTCTTTATCTTTGAAAGACAGTGAAGAAGTGAAGCGTAGAAATATTCACTGGATTCCTTTTACGCTTGTTTATACAGAAAAAACAATTGTATCCTGGGGTGAGCAGATGCAGTATTTGCGTGATCTTGGATTTACGGTCGTTGATCATGAAGTGATTCAAACTCCTTCCTATGAAAATATTTCCGGGGTAATTGATGCGTGGACAAAGAAAGTAACGAATCATTTGAATCCATATCCAGTAGATGGACTTGTGATCACATATGATGATACACAATATGCTTCTACAGGTTCTATCACAGGTCATCACGCAACACGTGCAGGATATGCATTTAAATGGGCAGATGAATCTGTAGACAGCACATTGGATCACATTGAATGGTCTTGTGCTGCTTCTACGATTACACCGGTAGCAGTATTTGAACCTGTAGAACTGGAAGGAACAACGGTAAAGCGTGCATCGTTATGTAATATTTCGGAATGTGAAAGACTTGGCATTGGTGCAAAAGGAACAGTTGTTTCTGTGATTAAAGCAAACAAGATCATTCCAAAGATCATTCATGTCTCTAAGATTGAAGGAAAACTTGAAATTCCTTCTGTATGTCCTGTTTGTGGACAGCCTACAGAAATTCATGTGAGTGAAAATTCTGGTACAAAGACATTGAAGTGTACAAATCCTGATTGTGCTGCAAAGAAACTAAAGAAATTCAAGCGTTTTGTTTCTAAGGGTGGTATGGATATTGATGGTATTTCTGAAGCTACATTGGCAAGATTTATCAATGAAGGATGGATCCGCAATATTGGAGATATTTATCGTCTGAATGAACATAGAGAAGAAATTGCACAATTGGATGGCTTTGGTGAAAAGAGTGCTGATAATATCATGGCTTCTTTAGAAAAGGCAAAGACAGTAGATGATGTTAAGCTGATTTATGCTTTGAATATTCCGCTTGTTGGTGTGGATGTTGCGCGTAAGCTGTTGAATGCGGAAGATTTAAGTGCTTTGGTTGAAAAAGCATCTACGACGGAAGATACTGAATGTTTTGCATATATTGATGGTATTGGCAGTGAAAAGAGTTCTGCATTTGTGAAGTGGTTTCATGATGAAAAGAACCTGCGTGATTATCAGGATCTATTGCAGTATTTAACAGTGAATAAGACTGCTGCAGAAGCAGTGGATGATAAGTGTAAGAATTTAACATTTGTTGTTACTGGTGATGTACATCACTATAAGAACAGAAATGAATTAAAAGCATACATTGAAGCGCATGGTGGTAAAGTAACGGGATCTGTATCAAAGAGTACAAACTATCTCATCAATAATGATGTGACAAGTACAAGCAGTAAAAATACAAAAGCAAAGGCTTTAGGTGTACCAATCATTTCTGAAGATGAATTCATTGCGCAGTTTGGTGAATAAGATATGATTCGTGAAATGCTGAAAAGTGATTATGAGGGTGTAAAAAAGCTGATGAAGCAGGTTCATCAGCTGCACTATGTTAATCGTCCAGATATCTTTCTGGATGGAGATGCATTGAGCAAATCTTATTTTGACAAATTATTTCATGATGAATATTTTTGTTATGTATATGTCAAAGATGATGAAATCGTTGGTTTATTAATGATGGAACATCATGTGAAACCTGGATATGAAGTTGTGAATGATAGGAATGTTTTCTACATCAGTGATCTGGTTGTGGATGAAAATCATCGAAAGAGTGGCATTGGCCGTGAACTATATGATTATGCAGCAGCTGTAGCAAAAGCATATGAAGCAACAGGTATTGAACTAACGGTGTGGTCATTCAATCAAGATGCAATACGTTTCTATGAATCCTTAGGTATGACACCAATGAACATGACAATGGAAAAGAAGCTATAAAAAAGATCTGAACTTCAAGAATTCAGATCTTTTTAAATATTACAGTGTTTCGTGAGCGTTTCTTGCGATAACGTCTAACTGCTGTTCACGAGTTAAGTCAATGAATTTAACAGCGTAACCAGATACACGGATCGTGAAGTTAGCGTATTCTGGCTTTTCTGGATGTTCCATAGCATCCTTTAGCTTATCGATACCAAACACGTTAACATTGAGGTGATGTGCACCTTGAGAGAAGTAACCATCTAATACATTTACAAGCTGCTTCTTCTGTTCGTCTTCTGTATGACCTAATGCACTTGGAGAGATTGTCTGTGTATTTGAGATACCATCCAATGCATATTCATATGGAACCTTGGCAACAGAGTTCAAAGATGCAAGCAGTCCATTCTTTTCTGCACCATATGCTGGGTTAGCACCTGGTGAGAATGGAGCATATGCTTCTCTTCCATCAGGCAGAGCACCTGTAGCCTTACCATAAACAACGTTAGATGTGATTGTAAGGATAGATGTTGTTGGTTCGGAATTTCTGTATGTGTGATATTTTTCAATCTTATGCATGAATTCCTTGAGTAACCATACAGCGATTTCATCTGCACGATCATCATCGTTTCCGTATCTTGGAAAGTCGCCTTCAATCTTGTAGTCAACAACTAAACCAGATTCATCACGAACTGTCTTAACCTTTGCATACTTGATTGCACTTAAGGAGTCTACAACGTGTGAGAATCCAGCAATACCAGTAGCGAATGTTCTTCTGACATTTGTATCAATGAGTGCCATTTCAGCAGCTTCATAGTAATACTTGTCATGCATGTACTGGATGAGGTTAAGAATATTAACATATAAACCAGCTAACCAGTCTAACATGAGATCATACTTGTGCATGACTTCCTTATAGTCTAGGTATTCAGAAGTAATTGGAGCGTATTCTGGACCAACCTGCATGTGGTTGCCTTGCTTGTCGAGGAATTTTTCATCCTTACCACCATTGATTGCATATAACAGGCACTTAGCCAAGTTTGCACGTGCACCAAAGAACTGCATTTCTTTACCAGTCTGTGTTGCGGATACACAGCAGCAGATGCTGTAGTCATCACTCCAGATTGGTCTCATGACATCGTCATTTTCATACTGGATACTGCTTGTCTTGACAGAAATCTTAGCTGCGTATTCTTTGAAGTTTTCAGGAAGACGCTTGGAATATAGAACTGTTAAGTTAGGTTCTGGAGAAGGCCCCATGTTTTCAAGTGTGTGTAAGAAACGGTAGTCATTCTTTGTGACCATGTGTCTTCCATCTTGTCCAAGTCCGCCAACTTCAAGTGTTGCCCATACAGGGTCACCAGAGAATAAAGCATTGTATGAAGGAATTCTTGCGAACTTAACCATACGGAACTTCATTGTCATATGGTCAATCATTTCCTGTGCTTCTTGTTCTGTGATTGTACCTTCCTGTAAGTCTCTTTCAATATAAATATCTAAGAAAGTGGAGATTCTGCCTACAGACATTGCAGCACCATTCTGTGTCTTGATTGCGGCAAGGTAGCCGAAATATAGCCACTGGATTGCTTCGTGAGCATTCTTTGCTGGCTGAGAAATATCATAGCCGTAGATCTTAGCCATTTCCTTCATGCCCTTTAATGCACGAATCTGTTCTGCGATTTCTTCACGCTGACGAATGATATCATCACTCATATCCCCATGACCGCATCGATTCAAGTCTTCCTGTTTTCCAGCAATCAAACGATCGATACCGTATAATGCAACTCTTCTATAGTCACCAACGATTCTTCCTCTGCCATATGTATCTGGTAAACCAGTTACGATATGAGAGTGTCTTGCGGCTTTCATTTCTGGTGTATATGCATCAAATACTGCCTGGTTATGTGTCTTGTGATATTCATTGAAAATCTTATCGAACTTTTCGTTTACCTTGTAACCATATGTTTCAGCTGCCTGTTGCGCCATTTTAATACCGCCGTAAGGCATGAATGCGCGCTTGAGTGGTTTATCTGTCTGAAGACCAACGATCTTTTCAAGGTCCTTTGTTGCTTCATCAATATAGCCAGGACCATACGCTGTTAAAGAAGAAACGATTTCAGTTTCACATTCTAGAACGCCGCCTTTTGCACGTTCTTCTTTCTGTAAAGCCTGTACTTTGTCCCAAAGTGTGTTTGTTGCTTCTGTAGCATCAGCTAAAAAAGATTCATCTCCATCGTACTGTGTATAGTTGTTTTGAATAAAGTCACGTACGTTGATGTCATCTACCCAATGACCACCTTTAAAATTTCTCCATTCTTGTTTCATTTGTAATATTCCTTTCTTTTATCTATTAACGGATTTCTCCGTGTAATACCTTGTCGGCTAGCACAATGGATTCTTGATCGGGTGCTTCAACACCTTCTAAAGGATACTTCATGCCTAGCTTTTCCCATTTATATGCACCCATATTGTGATAGGGGAGAATTTCAATTTTTTTGACGTTGGAAAGTGTTTCAATAAATGCTCTTGTTTTCTTTAGGTCTTCTATATCATCTGTCCATCCCGGAACGAGCACCTGACGGATCCAGATGGGTTTGTTTATTGCACTTAAATATTGAAACATTTCTAAGATATTGTCACTTGGCTTACCTGTTAAACGGATATGCCTGTTCCGATCGATATGTTTGATATCAACAAGAAGAATGTCTGTATAATGCATTAATTCTTCAAATTTTGTAAACCATTCACCTTCTTTTGTGAAAGGTTCTCCTGCAGTATCAATACATGTGTTGATGTTTCTTTGTTTTGCTTTTTTGAATAGTTCAATCAGAAAATCAATTTGAAGAAGAGGTTCGCCGCCACTGACGGTAATTCCACCTTCACTTCCCCAATAGCTGCGATATCTTTCTGCGTGATCCAGGATTTGATCTGCGCTGCGCTGATCATCACTGTTGAGATCCCATGTATCTGCATTATGACAAAAAGCACAACGTAAACGACATCCTTTCAAAAAAAGAATATAACGTAATCCAGGACCATCTACAGATCCAAATGTTTCAATGGAATGTACATTTGCCAATGTCATAAAAAATACCTTTCTAATGTGGAGATGAACTTACATATAGAAAGGTACTCTGCTTCAAAAAAGAATTCTTTGATTATAATCAAATTTCAGCCGATATTTTTAGAATTGTATAATTCTAATAGTTTTAATCGATTGGTTACTTTTAATTTTCCTTGCCCTAAACGTGTGATGAGTTGTTGTTCTTCTAGTTTACTGATGCATCTAGATACAGTTTCTGCACGTAATCCAATGGATGCGGCAATATCATCCAGCTTCATACAGATGACATGGTTTGTACATGTGGAATCTTTGCTGATCAAGAATCCTGCTAAACGTATCAAAGGCTGACGGACAGAAAGCAGCTGTGCTTTTTCTTTTGCTTCCTGCAATTCAGTTGAAAGCATTGTAATGAGTGACATTGTTGCATTTGGATATTTTGTTAATAGATGCATGAAGTCTGTTCGTTTGATTTTACAGACCATTGTCGTGGTTAACGTTACAATACTGTAATGATATGTGTAGTCATTCAGAAACATATCATGCCAGATTGCCTGACCTTCATGTAAAACATCCATGATATATTCTTCACCATTTGCATCATAGCGGCATGTTTTGATGCGACCATGTCGAATGATGAGAACTGAATCAATTTTATCTCCTTCCTGTGCAATGATTTTTCCTTTTGGATATTGAATATGATCGGAATGATTTACTAGATCTTCCTGGACATCTTTTGGCAATGATTTAAATAAACGAATCTCTGATGTACATAATTTATTGTTTTTTCTAAATGGGCATCCAATTGTGCTGATTTCTAGTTCTTTGCTCATGTATTTATTGTATAACAAGTTGAGCATATGTTGAAAATATACGATTAAAACGGTAAAATTGTTACTTGTCGAAGAAGGTAATAAATATGGAAGAAAAAAAGGATAGAGAATATTTTAAAACACTAGCACATCATTTGATGTTTGATCTATCTGATGAAGAAGCAGATAGCATTGTTCATGAATTTGGAACATTAGAATCTCAAATGGCTCTGTTAGATGCGGTGAATACAGAAGGCGTAGAAGAAATGATCTACCCATTTGAAGCAGCGACAACATTCTTAAGAGAAGATGTTGTCAGCAATGTCATTACACAGGATGAAGCAATGAGCAACGTCAAGAAGAAGTTAGAAGGACATTTTGTTCTTCCAAAGGTGGTAAAGTAAATGATTGAAGAAATGGCTAAAGATAGAAATAACGTTGAAAGTCGTGTAAAAGAAGCATATGAAAAAGCACAGGCTTTACAAGATAAGTTAAATGCGGTTATCACTTTTGTTGATCCTGAAGAACAGTTAAAAGAATTGCCAGAAGATGGTGCATTTTATGGTGTTCCAATTGTATTGAAAGATAATGTTAATACAAAAGGAATTCGTACAACTGCAGGAAGCAAGATTTTAAGCAATTATGTTCCTGTATATGATGCTGAAATCGTGACAAAGCTTAAGAAGGCTGGTGCAGTATGCATCGCAAAAGCATCCATGGATGAACTTGCTATGGGTGGTACAAATTTAACATGTTTTACAGGTCCAGCATATAACCCATGGGATACTAGACGTATGACAGGTGGATCTTCTGGCGGATCAGCTGCTTTAGTCGCAAGTGGTGTCGTACCAATGGCAATTGGTTCTGATACAGGTGACTCTGTACGTAAGCCAGCAAGTTTCTGTGGAATTGTTGGTGTCAAGCCTACATATGGAAGAATCTCTAGATATGGCATCATTCAGTATGCTTCTTCTTTGGATCATGTTGGCTATTTCACGCGTTCTATTGAAGATGCTGCAGCTACTTTGAAAGTACTGGCTGGCAGAGATGAAAGAGATATGACATCTTCTTATAATGAAGTGCCTGATTACAGTGCTTTATTAAATGATGATATCAAGGGTAAGAAGATTGCGGTCATTGGAAATGTGATTAAAAATATTTCTAATCAGGAAACAGTGAAGATGTTTAATGATTTGATGGATCAGTTAAGAGCGAAGGGTGCAATTGTTGATGTCTATGATTTTGATAACGACATGATGCGTGCAATTCTTCCAGCATACTTTATTATTGCAAACTGTGAAGCTACATCTAATGATTCTAATCTGGATGGTATTCGTTTTGGTGTGAGAGAAGATGGCGAAGATATGGAAGCTATCATGACAAATTCTAGAACAAAGGGATTTGGTCCATTGATTAGAAGAAGATTTGTCATTGGTTCTTATGGCTTGTTTGAAGCAAACCAGGAAAGAATCTTCAGAAAAGCACAGAAAGTTAGAAGAGTCGTTGTAGATGCAATGAATGAATGCTTCAAGGAATATGATGCAATTGTTGCTCCAGCGAGTGGTAATATTGCACCATTCATCAATAAAGATGAAGATCAGGATCAGTTATCTAATCAGTTATCTGATGAAAATCTCATCGCGGAAAACTATATGGCAATGGGTAACTTCTCAGGCTATCCTTCCATGACTGTTCCAATGGGATTTGAAGAAGGATGTCCAATTGGTATTAACATTACAACACCAGCATGGTGTGAAAGTGATATGTTCAATATTGGTCTTGCGATTGAAAATATCACTGGATATAAAGATATGAAAGTTGAGGTGAAGTAACAATGGAATACGATGTAACGATTGGTATTGAAATTCACTGCCAGCTCAAAACAAACACAAAGATGTTCTCTGGAGCACCTACTTCCTTTGGACGTAAAGCAAATACTTGCGTGAATGAAATTGATTTAGGTCATCCTGGAACATTACCTGAAGTAAATAAGGAAGCTGTAAGAAAAGCAGTAATGGCTTGTACAGCATTGAATCTGACAATTGATCCACTTGTGAAGTTTGATCGTAAAAACTATTACTATTCAGATCTTCCAAAGGGATTCCAGATTACACAGCAGTTTCATCCAATTGGAAGAAATGGCTATGTAGAAATTGATACAAAGAGTGGAAAGAAGAAGATTCGCATTAATCGTATTCACATGGAAGAAGATACTGCGAAACAGTTCCATTTAACAAAGTTCTCATTATTGGACTTTAACCGTGCGGGAACACCACTTGTTGAAATCGTATCTGAACCTGACATGCATTCTGGTGAAGAAGCAGAAGCATATGTAGAAGCATTGAGACAGACGCTGTATTACATTGGTGTCAGCGACTGCAAGATGGAAGAAGGTTCTATGCGTTGTGATACGAACGTATCTATTTCTCCTAAGGGAAGTGGTGTACTTGGTACAAAGTGCGAAATCAAGAATATCAACTCTATTTCTCATGTTGGCAAGGCAGTTGATTACGAAATCAAGCGCCAGAAGGAACTTCTTGAAAATGGTGAAAAGGTAATTCAGCAGACAAGAAGATTTGATGAAAAGACTGGTACAACAATTGCAATGCGTTCTAAGGAAAGCAATGTTGACTATAAGTTCTTCCCTGAACCTAATATTTTCCCTATTCGTTTGAGCGATGAATGGATCAAGGATATTCAGGATCATATGCCTGAACTTCCGGAAGCTCGTAAGGAAAGATATTCAAAGGAATATGGTTTAAGTGCACACGATATTGCAATCTTGATTTCTAACAAGGAAATGAGTGAATACTTTGAAGAAGTAATGAAATTCACAAAGAATGCAAAGATTGCATGTAACTGGCTGTTGTCTGATGTATCTGCATGGTTGAATGCAAATGAGAAGACAATTGAAACTTGTGAATTGAAGCCTGAAATGCTTGCAAAGCTTGTGGGCATGATTGAAGATGGAAAGATTTCTAATGCACAGGCAAAACAGGTTGTTGATGAAATGATGCATGGTGAAGATCCTGAAGCAGTTGCTGAAAAGAAGGGATTGAAACAGATGAGTGATACTGGTGCCATTGAAGCAATGGTCAAGGAAGCTCTGGATGAAAATCCTCAGGCAATTGAAGACTTCAAGAATGGCAAAGGCAAAGCACTTGGCTTCTTGATGGGACAGGTTATGAAGAAATCCAAGGGACAAGCAAACGGTGGTATTGTTAATAAGTTGATCAAAGAAGAACTACAGAAGCGTATTGGTGAGTAGTCAAATCTTTTCAAAAAGTTTAAAATAGAAGAACGGAGAAAGATAAATGACACAAAACAAAACAAAAGAGACAGCTAGATCTCTTAAGAAAAAAAATAAGACACATCGTACAGGTATTCTGTTTACTATTTGCTTGATTTTGGTATTAGCACCATTTGTTGTACTTGGCTGGATCTTATTTTCATCCAGTATGGATACTGGTACACCAGTACTTGGAAATCGTTTTGAAGGTGATCTAGATCCTGCAATTACAAAGAATCAGATGAATGACGTTGAAAGTGCAGTGAAGGCTCTTGGTGGTCAGGATAATGCATTTGTTACAATGACAACAGCTACATTACGTGTATATGTTGATGTTGCGGATGATGCAAATGAAGAAACTGTAAATGCAAAAGCAGATGAAGTATATAACACAGTTGCTTCTATTCTTGATCCAGCTGTATATTTCACAAAGACAGATTCTAAGAAGCAGTATGATCTGGAAATTCATGTATATACACTTCCTGAAAGAACGGATGCAGAAGGTGAAAACTTTATTTATGTCATTGATACAAAGACATCAAATATGGCAGAACCTCAGAAACAGACAGTTTCTGTTGCGAAGGATCAGGCTGTTGCGGATAAGTTGAGACAAGCTGTTCTTGATCGTCAGGCTGCAGCAAGTGCAAGTGCTGAAGCGCAGCAAAATGGTGGTGAAATCACTGGTGGTGAAGATGTACCTAATGATGATGCATCTGGTGAAGAACAACCTGCAGAATAATAAGGAAGAAGGGACAGTATGTCCCTTTTATTGAAACTATATGGAAATGAAAAAGAATGAAATTTATACCGCTACATGTACTGGATATTCATCTGAAGGTGCTGGAGTTACAAGAATCAATGATGTGGTGATTTTTGTGCCTGGTTTGCTTGCTGGTGAAGAAGCAGAAATCGGTATTACAAAAATGAAGAGCAGCTATGGCTATGGCAGAGTAGTAAAGATTTTGAGACCATCTGAACATAGAGTGGAACCAAAGTGTTCTGTGTATCGACCATGTGGTGGATGTCAGCTGCAGCATATGGATGATTATGCACAGCGTGAATTCAAAATGGGAAAAGTGAAAGATTGTTTTCGCAAGAATGCTGGAATTGAAATCGAGCCACTTCCAATCTTGAAAGAAGAACCATACTGGAATTATCGTAACAAGGTACAGGTACCTGTACAGGTAAGAGATGGAAAAGTAGAGATGGGTTTCTATCAGAATCATACAAATCGTGTTGTATCGTATGACAGCTGTCATGTTCAAACGGAATTATCAAATGAATTAACACACTTCTTTAAACAGGCTTTTGAAGAATTTCATTGTGGAAAAGAAATTCGTCATGTGTTAATTAAACATGCACATGTGAGTGGTGAAGTCATGGTTTGTTTTGTGGTAAGAAACTGGCCATTTGAAAATAGTGATAAACTGATTGCATTAACACAAGAGAAATATCCAAATATTACTTCTTTATCATGCATTATTAATCGTAGAGAAGATAATGTAATTCTTGATGGTGAAGAAGTATTGATTGCGGGAAAGCCGTATATTGAAGAAGAATTGTTAGGATGTAAGTTTAGAATATCCGCAAGATCTTTCTTCCAGATTAATCCATACGCAACAAGAGTTTTATATTCTACAGCTTTGGAATATGCACAATTAACAGGAAAAGAAACATTATTGGATCTTTACTGTGGTACTGGTACGATGGGTATCATTGGTGCAAAGAAAGCAAAAGAAGTGTATGGGATTGAAATTGTGGCGGATGCGATTAGAGATGCTAAGATCAATGCGGAGGCAAATGATATTCACAATATTCATTTTATGAATGCGGATGCATCTGATGGTGCAAATCAGCTAATTGCTTCAAATATTAAAATTGATGCGATGATTGTAGATCCTCCTAGAAAAGGATGTTCTAAAGATACACTAGATGCAATATTTAAGATTGCCCCTGAAAGATTAGTGTATGTATCTTGTGATCCAGCAACATTAGCTAGAGATGTGAAAATCATTACAGGGAATGGCTATCAATTAGAAAAAGTACAACCGTGTGATATGTTTCCACAAACGGTACATGTGGAAGCGATAGTTTCGCTACAAAGAGAAATCTAGTAGAAATCCTCCGCTTTACGTTATTTTCTCGTCACGTTGTGTTCGATGGCGAGGGCGATAAACTCCGCAACAAACGCATTGAAAATCACATTACTGTTTCGGTGGTAATTGATATGGAGTGCGGAAACACAAAGAATTGAATATCTAACAATCGGCATAGCCGCAGACTTTCACAAAAAGCCTGCGGCTTTTTCTTTGCACAAAAACAGAAAGGAGGCACCCGTGAAATGGCAGTTTTTCGGGTAGAAAAGAACAGTGGCTACACGGTCATGTCGAACCACCACCTGCGGAATCGGGCCTTGTCCCTGAAAGCCAAAGGCTTACTCTCCCAAATGCTCTCCCTGCCGGAAGATTGGGACTACACCCTGCAAGGGCTGGCCCGTATCAACCGGGAAAGCATCGACGCGATACGGCAGGCCATCCGGGAACTGGAACAGGCGGGCTACATCCAGCGTTCCAGAGAACGGGACGAGAAAGGGCGGCTGCGTGGTGCAGACTATGTGATTTTCGAGCTGCCGCAGCCCGTTCCTGCATCGGTTTCACCTACATTGGAAAATCCAACGTTGGAGAATCCCACGCAGGAAAACCCTACGTTGGAAAATCCAATGCAATTAAATAAAGATAAACTAATTACAGAAAAACAAAAGAAAGAGGGATTAAATACCGATTCCATTCCTATCCATTCCCCAAACCCCTTGCCTTTGGACGAGGACGAGGCAGCGGCACCGCCGCCGGAACGGACAGGAAGCCGAAAGGAAACGGCCTATCAAATCTACCGGGACCTGATTTTGGAGAACATCGAGTATGACACCCTCATCCAGAATCCCCGGATAGACCGGGAGCAGCTGGACGAGATCGTGGACATCCTGCTGGAAACCGTCTGCACCAACCGCAAGTCCATCCGGGTTGCCGGGGACGATTATCCGGCAGAGCTGGTCAAGGCCAAGTTCCTGAAACTGGACAGCCATCACATCGAGTTCGTCATGGACTGCCTGCGGGATAACACCACCAAAGTCCGTAACATCAAGCAATACCTGCGGGCCATGCTGTTCAACGCCCCCAGCACCATCAACAGCTACTATGCGTCCCTTGTGGCGCACGACATGGCACAGCCCGATTGGGGCCGCCCGCCCAACACCTGACCGAAAGGAGCGTCTACCCATGAGAACCCTTTACCTGCGGCGGCTGGTGGTTCCACCCTAGCTGCCGCTCTGAATTTTCTGCAACAAGGAGGGATTCATATTGCAGGAAGAAGTCACCCAGAAAACCATTGCCCTGTCCATGAAAACGGGCAAGTTCACCGCCCAAGCGCTGCAAGCCGCCCTGAAAAAATATTTGCAGCACCGGGCCAAGGGGCCAAAGCTGCACCACGGCAAGCAAAGCCTGAAACAGCTGAAAGCCCATGGTGCGGCCCTGACCAACATTGAAGTCACGGAGGCGAACATCGGAGCGTTCAAGCCCTGCGCCAAGAAGTACGGCGTGGACTTTACTCTGCGCAAGGACAAGACCACCCAGCCGCCCCACTACATCGTGATCTTCAAGGCCAAGGATGCGGACAATCTGGAACAGGCGTTCCGGGAGTTCACGGCCAAAACGCTCTCCAAGGAGCAGCGGCCCTCCATCCGCAAGGTGCTGGCAGCAGCCAAGCAGAAAGCCGCCCAGCAGCCGAAACGCGCTAAAGAAAAAATTAAGCAAAGGGGGTTAGAGCGATGAAGCCTGAACTGAAAAAGCTGCTGTTGCTGAATCTGCCGTATCTGCTGTTCGTGTACTTGTTCGCCAAATGCGGGCAGGCGTACCGTCTGGCGGCGGGCGCGGATGCTTCGGCAAAGCTGCTGCACCTAACGAGCGGCATCTCCGCCGCCTTTGCAAACCCGCTACCCAGCCTGCATCCGTTTGACCTCTGCGTGGGCGTTGCCGGGGCGGTGGCTGTCCGGCTCATCGTGTACAGCAAGGGCAAGAACGCCAAGAAGTACCGCAAGGGCGAGGAATACGGTTCTGCCCGGTGGGGCACCGCCAAAGACATTGCCCCGTACATCGACCCCAAGTTTGAAAACAACATCCTACTGACCCAGACCGAACGCCTGACCATGACCGGGCGGCCCAAAGACCCCAAGACGGCCCGGAACAAGAATGTGCTGGTGATCGGCGGCTCCGGCAGCGGCAAGACCCGGTTTTACGTCAAGCCCAACCTCATGCAATGCTTTCCCACTTCCGACTATCCCACCTCATTTGTGGTCACTGACCCGAAAGGCACACTGGTCCTGGAAACGGGCCAAATGTTCCAGCGGGCAGGCTACCGGGTGAAAATCCTGAACACGATAAACTTTTCCAAGTCCATGAAGTACAACCCCTTTGTCTACATCCACTCGGAAAAAGACGTGCTGAAGCTGGTAAATACCCTTATCGCTAACACCAAGGGCGAGGGTGAAAAATCAGCAGAAGATTTTTGGGTGAAGTCGGAACGGCTGTTCTACACTGCGCTTATCGGCTACATCTGGTATGAGGCCCCGGCAGAAGAAATGAACTTCACCACCCTGCTGGAAATGATAAATGCCAGTGAAGCCCGCGAGGACGACCCGGAGTTTCAAAGCCCGGTGGACCTCATGTTTGAGCGGCTGGAACAGAAAGACCCGGACCACTTCGCCGTCCGGCAGTACAAAAAGTTTTTGCTGTCGGCCGGCAAGACCCGTTCCTCCATCCTGATAAGCTGCGGTGCCCGCTTAGCCCCATTTGACATCCGGGAGGTGCGGGAGCTGATGGAGGACGATGAAATGGAACTGGACACCATTGGGGATGAAAAGACCGTGCTGTTTTTGATTATGAGCGACACGGACACCACCTTCAACTTCATTCTCGCCATGCTTCAAAGCCAGCTTATCAATCTGCTGTGTGACCGTGCGGATGATAAATACGGTGGTCGGCTGCCTGTCCATGTGCGGCTGATTCTGGACGAGTTTGCCAACATCGGGCAGATTCCCAACTTCGACAAGCTGATCGCCACCATCCGCAGCCGGGAAATCTCGGCATCCATCATTTTGCAGAGCCAGTCGCAGCTGAAAGCCATCTACAAGGATGCGGCCGAAATCATTTCGGACAACTGCGATTCTGTTCTCTTTTTAAGTGGGCGGGGCAAAAATGCCAAAGAGATCTCCGATGCGCTGGGGAAAGAGACCATCGACAGTTTCAACACCAGCGAGAACCGGGGCTCTCAAACCTCCCACGGACTGAACTATCAAAAACTAGGAAAGGCGTTGATGTCAGAGGACGAAATCGCAATCATGGACGGCGGCAGATGTATTTTGCAGCTGCGGGGTGTGAGGCCGTTCTTTTCGGAGAAGTTCGACATCACCAAGCACCCGCACTACAAATACCTTGCGGACGCGGACAAGAAAAACACCTTTGATGTGGACAGGTTCTTATCTACCCTGCGCCGGAAGCGGCAGCAGGTAGTCGCACAGGACGAAAGTTTTGACCTGTACGAAATCGACCTGTCGGATGAAGATGCAGCCGAATAATTTTATTTTTGAGTGTCGCAGAATAAGCGGCAGAAAGTGAGGACCTTATGGAATTTTTCAACAGCGCAGTCGATACTTTGCAGACTATCGTGGTCGGTCTGGGCGGTGCCCTGTGTGTCTGGGGCGGCATCAACCTGTTGGAGGGTTATGGACAGGATAACCCCGGCAGCAAGAGCCAGGGCGTGAAGCAGCTGGTCGCGGGCGGCGGCGTTGCCCTGATCGGCGTGACCCTTGTCCCGCTGCTGTCCGGGCTGCTGGGCTAAGTCCTGCATCGCTGCCCACAATTTTCCGAACAACGAACACTTAAAATCCTACTCCGCGCTCTCCCGCTCACATGGGAGGGCGCGGGAAAGGAGGTATCTTTGCTTGATTAGTGAGATCATCGAAAAATGGATAAAGGGCATTTTGATAGATGGCATCACGGGCAACCTCTCCGGCCTGTTCGATAACGTGAACGCCAAGGTGGGCGAAATCGCTTCGGATGTCGGTTCTACCCCGCAGGCATGGAACAGCGGCATCTTCAATATGCTGCGCAACCTTTCCGAAACGGTGGTGCTGCCCATTGCAGCGGCTATCCTTGCCCTTGTGATGTGCCATGAGCTTATCCAGATGATTACCGAAAAGAACAATATGCACGACTTTGACACCTCCATGTTCTTCCGCTGGATTTTCAAGTCTGCTTTTGCCATCCTCATTGTCAGCAACACATGGAATATCGTTATGGGTGTGTTCGATGCCACCCAGAGCGTTGTCAATCAAAGTTCCGGCGTTATCATCGGCGAAACGTCCATTCACTTTGACCGCCTGATACCCGGACTGGAATTTCAGCTGGAAAGCATGACCATTGGCAGTCTGCTTAGTCTGTGGTTCCAGACCCTTGTAGTGGGCCTAACCATGAACATCCTGTCCATCTGCATCTTCCTTGTGACCTATGGACGCATGATTGAAATTTATGTGGTCACAGCGTTGGGGCCTATCCCGCTTGCCACCATGGGCAGCAGCGAGTGGCGCAGTACCGGGCAGAACTATTTGAAGTCTTTGCTGGCACTGGGTTTCCAAGCGTTCCTGATTATGATTGTCGTTGGCATCTACGCAGTGCTGATACGCAACATTTCGGGCGCGGCGGACATTGCCGGGGCTATCTGGGGCTGTATGGGCTATACCGTTCTGCTCTGTTTCTGTCTATTCAAGACTGGCAGCATCAGCAAGTCCGTATTTGGTGCCCATTGAGAAAGGAGCGTTTGAATGGCGTATGTGACCGTTCCAAAAGATTTGACCCATGTAAAATCCAAAGTCTTATTCGGGCTGACCAAGCGGCAGCTGGTCTGCTTCGGCGGTGCGCTTTTAACGGGCGGACCGCTTTATTTTTTGGCCCGGAACTATCTTTCCAACAGTGCAGCGGCCCTGCTGATGATTTTTGCCATGCTGCCGGGGCTGCTGTTCGCTCTGTTTGAGCGGCACGGCCAGCCCCTTGAAGTGGTGATTCAGCAAATGATTCAGTGCTGTTTCCTGCGCCCCAAGGAAAGGCCGTATCAGACCAACAACGCTTACGCCGCCCTTGTGCGGCAATACCAAATGGAACAGGAGGTAAAGGCCATTGTCCAGAAAAACGATACCCCGCGAGACCGAAAAGCCCAAAAAGCTCACCCGCGCCCAGAAAAAAGAAATTGATGCCGTTATCCGCAAGTACAAGGGTGACGGCAAGCCCCGCACGGCGCAGGCCACCATCCCGTATGAGGCCATCTACCCGGACGGTGTGTGCCGCATTGACCGACGCACATTCTCCAAGTGCATTGCCTTTGAGGACATCAGTTATCAGCTGGCTCAGCCGGAGACCCGCACCGCCATCTTTGAACATCTGTGCGACCTCTACAACTATGTGGATGCTTCCATCCATGTGCAACTTTCGTTTTTGAATCGCAAGGTTGACCCGGTACAGTACGCAAAAAGTTTTGAAATCGCACCGCAGGGGGATGATTTTGACGACATCCGCGCCGAGTACACGGCCATCCTGCAAAAGCAGCTTGCCAGCGGAAACAACGGCATTGTCAAAACCAAGTACCTGACCTTCACCATCGAGGCCGACAGCCTGAAAACTGCGCGGGCTCGGCTGACCCGCATTGGCCTTGACCTGCTGGGCTATTTCAAGACTATGGGCTGTGTGGCACACGTTATGGACGGGCAGGAGCGTTTGGAAGTTCTGCACGGCATCTTCCACCCGGACGGGGAACCGTTCCGCTTTGACTGGGACTGGCTGGCACCCTCCGGCCTGTCTACCAAGGATTTTGTGGCCCCGTCCTCCCTCTGTTTCGGCACGGCCAAAACCTTTGGTTTGGGCGGCAAGTATGGAGCTGTGAGCTTTTTACAAATCCTTGCGCCGGAACTTTCGGACGAAATGCTGGCCGACTTCCTCAAAACGGAAAGCGGGATTCTCGTCAATCTCCATGTGCAGGCCATCGACCAGACCGAGGCCATCAAAACCATCAAACGGAAAATCACAGACCTTGATGCTATGAAGATTCAGGAGCAGAAAAAGGCTGTCCGTTCCGGGTACGATATGGATATACTACCCAGCGACCTTGCCACCTACGGCGAGGATGCCAAAAAGCTGCTGAACAAGCTGCAAACAAGAAATGAGCGATTGTTTATGCTGACTTTTTTAGTGCTGAACATGGCCGACACCAAGCAAAAGCTAGGCAACGATGTGTTCCAAGCGGCGGGTGTGGCGCAGAAGTACAACTGCTCCCTTGTCCGGCTGGACTACCAGCAGGAGCAGGGCCTTGTATCCAGCCTTCCGCTGGGTATCAACCAGATAAAGATTCAGCGCAGCCTTACCACCTCCAACGTGGCGGTGTTTGTGCCCTTTGTGACGCAGGAGCTTTTCCAGAGCGGTGCAGCCATGTACTACGGCATCAACGCAAAATCCCACAACATGATCATGCTGGACCGCAAGCAGGCCCGGTGTCCCAACGGCTTGAAGCTGGGCACGCCCGGCAGCGGCAAATCCATGAGCTGCAAGTCCGAAATCGTCAGTGTGTTTTTAACGACTGCTGACGATATTTTTATTTCAGACCCAGAGGCCGAGTATTATCCGCTGGTCAAGCGGCTGCATGGGCAGGTCATCAAACTTTCGCCCACCAGCAAGGACTATGTGAATCCTCTGGACATCAACCTGAATTATTCCGAAGATGACAGCCCTTTGGCCCTAAAATCGGATTTTGTGCTGTCGTTCTGTGAACTGGTCATGGGCGGCAAAACAGGTCTGGAAGCGATTGAACGTACCGTGATAGACCGTGCTGTGAAAGCTATCTACCGTCCCTATCTGGCGAACCCCTGCCCGGAGAATATGCCCATCCTCTCCGATTTGCACCAAGCCCTGCTCGACCAGCACTTGCCGGAAGCGGACCGGGTAGCGCAGGCATTGGACTTGTATGTGTCCGGCTCGCTGAATGTGTTCAACCACAAAACGAATGTGGACATCCACAACCGGCTTGTGGCCTTTGACATCAAAGAGTTAGGCAAGCAGTTAAAAAAACTGGGGATGCTCATTATCCAAGACCAGATATGGGGCCGCGTTACCCAGAACCGCAGCCAAGGCCGGGCTACATGGTATTTTGCAGACGAGTTCCACTTGCTCTTGAAAGAGGAACAGACCGCCGCGTACAGTGCCGAGATTTGGAAGCGCTTCCGCAAATGGGGCGGCGTACCCACGGGCGCCACCCAGAATGTGAAGGACCTTCTTTCTTCCCCGGAGATCGAGAACATTCTGGAAAACAGCGACTTCATCACGCTGCTGAATCAGGCATCCGGCGACCGCAAAATCCTGTCGGAACGGCTGAACCTCTCCGCAGACCAGCAGAAGTACATCGACAATTCGGAACCGGGCGAAGGACTGCTGATTTTTGAAAACGTGGTGCTTCCGTTTTCCAACCCCATCCCGAAAAACACACAGCTCTATAAGATCATGACCACCCGGCTCAGCGAGGTGGTGGAGCTATGAGCTTAACACATTTCAGCTTGTTTTCCGGCATCGGCGGCATCGACCTTGCCGCGGAAGCAGCGGGGTTTACCTCTGTCTGTCAATGCGAGTGGGCGGCATTTCCCGCCGCTGTGCTGGCAAGCCACTGGCCGGAAGTGCCCCGTTTTCAGGACATCACCACTGTAACAAAGGAGGCTTTCTTTGAAAAAACAGGACTTCGCACCGTCACCCTCATTTCAGGTGGCTTCCCGTGCCAGCCGTTCTCCACCGCAGGGCGGCAGCGCGGCTTCCACGATGAACGCTACCTGTGGCCCGAAATGCTGCGGGTCATCCGGGAATTGCAGCCCCGTTGGGTGCTTGGAGAAAATGTTGCTGGCTTCCTCCGTATGGGGCTCGACAAAACGCTCATTGACTTGGAGCAGGCAGGTTACGATGTTCGGGTTTTCGTATTACCTGCTGCTGCCGTTGGCGCGTGGCACGAACGGAAACGGGTATTCATCATCGGCTCCGCTGCTTCCCACACCCCTTGCCAGCGACACCGGGGATGTGGGCAAGGGGTTGGACATCCAAATCTCTGCGAACGGCAGCTATCGCAAGATGAACAAGGATGGCAAAGCATGGACGGCGCGGCTCTCTCATGTGGTCTACCGCATGACACCCACCACGCTGGAAAAGCCGTATCTCAACCCGGACTGGGTAGAGTGGCTGATGGGTTTCCCGCGCAAATGGACGGACATTCCCTTTGGGCCGAAGAACCCGCCGACATCCCGCGCCTGACCGAAGATGTGCCGAACCGCAGCAAGCGGATGAAAACACTGGGCAATGCAGTTTCGCCGCCGCAGGTGTTCCCGATTCTCAAATACATTGCGGACATTGAAACGGGCCGCTGTCCGATGGGAGGTGAAGAACTTTGAAAGAATTGCAGGCAAAAGCCAAAGTCACCCAGACCATGACCCGTGACGGTCTGGTGGTGGAAAATCAAGCGGACGGCACTGTAGAGAATGTTTCCAGTCGGGAAGCGGAACAGGACTACTCCACGGATGCCGAGGACAAAGCCGAAAAAATTCTGGAACGGGCCGAGGACATCAAGGACGGTCATAAAAATAAAAAGAAAGCGAAAAAGGCAGCAGAAACCACAGCCACCGCCGAAAGTGAAGATGGTCTGCACCGTTCCGCTGCCCGTTTGGAATTGACCGAGGAAGAACGGGCAGACCCGGCGTTGCAGCCGTACATCCAAAAGGCGGAAGCGAAAGCCGACAAGCTGGATGCGGCCCGCGCTGCTCTGCCCCAAAAGCGTGTCCCGGTCAAGGAAAAAGTCTACGATGCCGCCAGCGGCAAGGCGAAATCCACCCTGCGCTTTGAACAGCAGGACAAAGGCTCGCCCAGCTTGAAACCAAACCCGGCCAGTCGGCCGCTGTCGGAAGCATTGCTGTTTGCTCACGGAAAAATCCACGAGGTCGAACACGAAAATGTGGGTGTGGAGGGCGGCCACAAGGGTGAAGAACTGGTGGAGCATCAGACCGCCAAGGTCATCCGCAGCGGCATCCGGCACCACAAGATGAAGCCCTACAAGGCCGTGGAAAGGGCAGAGCGGGAATTGCGTTCGGCTAACGCCGAGTATTTCTATCAGAAGTCTTTGCGGGACAATCCGCAAATTGCGCAGTCTGCCAGCAACCCCATTTCCCGGATGTGGCAGAAACGGCGTATCAAACAGCAGTATGCCAAAGCTGCACGGCAGGCCGGACAAGCCGCCGCGCAGGGTGCAGCCGCCACCGCAGAGAACGGTTTCCGGGTAACAAAGCTGGCGGCCGAGGGCGGCGAACGGGTAGCCGAATTTGCGGCCCGGAACTGGAAAACCATTCTGATCGTGGCGGTGTTCGGGCTGCTGGCTCTGCTCTTGATAACGGGGTTGCAGTCCTGCACCGTGATGGCGGGCACAGCAGGAACCGGCGTGACGGCATCCTCTTACTTTTCCAAGGACAATGATATGCTGGGTGCAGAGAAAACCTACGCCAAGCTGGAACAAAAACTGCAACGGTATCTCGACACCTACGAGGCCACCCACAACTACGACGAGTATCATTTTTATCTGGATGAAATCGAGCATGACCCCTATGTGCTGATCTCGATTTTGTCTGCGCTGCATGATGGCGTTTTTACATTGGCCGAGGTGCAGGGCGAACTTGAAATGCTCTTTGAAAAGCAGTACATCCTGACCGAGACCGTGACCATGCAGATACGTTACCGTACCAAAATGATGGTCATTATTGGCCCGTATGGCGTGCCGCAAGTTATCACCTACCAAGAACCGTATGAATACTACATCTGCACGGTCAAGCTGAAGAACAAGGATTTATCCCACCTACCCGTGGAAGTACTGACCGAAGAACAGCTTAGTGCCTATTCGCTCTATATGCGCACGCTGGGCAACCGGCCGGATTTGTTTGGCAAAGCGCAATACCCCAATGCGTCCACCATCAAGCAGCCCACCTACTACGATATTCCCCCGGAAGCACTAAAGGATGATAGGTTTGCCGCCATGATGGAGGAAGCCACGAAGTACATCGGCTACCCGTATGTGTGGGGCGGCAGTTCGCCCAGCACCAGCTTTGATTGCAGCGGCTACATTTCGTGGGTGCTGAATCACTCCGGCTGGAACGTGGGCCGCCAGACCGCACAGGGCCTTTACAACCTCTGTACTCCTGTTTCGACGGCGCAGGTCAAACCGGGCGACCTTGTGTTTTTCAAGGGAACCTACGATACCCCCGGCGTGAGCCATTGCGGTATCTATGTAGGCAATTCCATCATGCTGCACTGCGGCGACCCTATCTCTTACACAAACCTCCCTAATAAGTCAAATGTTATTTAGCTTATTTAAGCCATTTTTTAGTACTTATTTTGATATAAGCCAATAGG
>QQXM01000005.1 GCA_014610835.1 Erysipelotrichaceae bacterium 7770_A6 | reverse complement strand
GTTAAACAGGATTGATAGAAAGAGTGAGTATATTGTGAATGACTTGTTTTATGAGTCTTCAACAATATACCAGGAGAAAAAAGAAAATGAATATTTCACCATTACAAGCTGAAAGATTAAAGTATGCTCCAAAATTACCTGGCATGCTAAGAAACGGTATTTCAGAAATCTGCGTTAAGGAAGGCGAAGCAACACAGTCTGTTGCAGATCAGGAAAAGATCAAGGCTTTATTCCCTAACACATATGGAGAAAAGGAAATCACATTTGAAAAGGGTACAAACACATCTGCAGCTAAGAAGCAGGTTGTTGGTGTTATCCTCTCTGGTGGACAGGCACCTGGCGGACACAATGTTGTTTGTGGTCTATATGATGCTTTGAAAGCAACAAGTGCTGAAAATGTACTTTATGGATTTAAGAATGGTCCAAGTGGATTATTAGATGATGACTATGTAGAATTCGATGATGAATTTATCAACCAGTATAGAAATACAGGTGGATTTGATATCATTGGATCTGGCAGAACAAAGCTTGAAACAGAAGAACAGTTCGCAGTAGCTGCAGAAGTATGCAAGAAGCATGGTATTACAGCTATCGTTATCATCGGTGGTGATGACTCAAATACAAACGCTGCAGTATTAGCAGAATATTTTGCTGCACACAACACAGGTGTTCAGGTGATTGGCTGCCCTAAGACAATCGATGGCGACCTTAAGAACGAAGATATCGAATGTTCTTTCGGTTTCGATACAGCTACAAAGACATATAGTGAAGTTATCGGTAACATTGAAAGAGATGCTAACTCTGCTAAGAAGTATTGGCATTTCATCAAGGTTATGGGACGTTCTGCTTCTCACGTAGCTCTTGAATGTGCTCTTGAAACACAGCCAAACATCTGCTTGATTTCTGAAGAAGTTGCAGCTAAGAAGATGTCTTTAGCTTCTATCGCTGACTATATCGCTGATAGTGTTGCTGCTAGAAGTGAAAAGGGTATGAACTTCGGTGTAGCAATTATTCCTGAAGGTGTAGTTGAATTCGTTCCTGAATTCTCAGTATTAATTGGAGAAATCAATGAATTATTAGCTGGAAGCAAGGCTGATGAATTCAATGCATTACCTACATGGAAAGACAAGTATGCATTCATCGAAAAGGGATTAACAGCTGAATCCATGGCAGTATTTGCGATTCTTCCTGAAACAATTCAGCAGCAGTTATTCTTAGAAAGAGACCCACATGGAAACGTACAGGTTTCATTAATTGAATCTGAAAAGTTATTCTCTGCTCTTGTAAAGGCTAACTTGGAAGAAAGAAGAAAGAACGGCAAGTACAATGGCAAGTTCAATGCATTACACCACTTCTTTGGTTATGAAGGAAGATGTGCATTCCCATCTAACTTCGATGCTGACTACTGCTATTCATTAGGTTACAACGCATTCATGCTTATCCAGTATGGATACAATGGATACCTCTCCAAGATTTCTAATCTTTCTAAGCCAGCTGAAGAATGGGTAGCTGGTGGTATGCCAATCACTAAGATGATGAACATGGAAAGAAGACATGGTGAAGATAAGCCAGTTATCAGAAAGGCTCTTGTTGAATTAGACGGTGCTCCATTCAAGTATTTTGAAGCACACAGAGCTGAATGGTCTGTTGAAACAGCTTATACTTATCCAGGTGCTATCCAGTACTATGGACCAAGTGAAGTTTGCGACCTCACAACAAGAACTCTTGCTCTTGAAAAGGGTTTGATGAAATAATCATTTCTATTTGAAGACTTTAGGTTGTTCCTAGAGTCTTTTTTTTATGCGCGGAAAAAACATATTTCACTCTAGGAGGAGAAGCATCAAATAGCACTTGACCGTTCCCTAAAGGAACGGTTTTAAAATGCTTTTTAGATGTCCAGGCAAAAGATGAAAACTGTGAATGAAGTATGTTTAATGATGCATGTTACAAGGAAAACGCTGTATTACTACGACAAGGTTGATATATTGAAACCAACGATTCGTGCTGGTAAACAGAAAGCAAAGCTTTATGATGAGGAGCAATTACTGAAACTACAGATGATTTTAAAGTATAAAAAAGCAGGAGTATCTCTTGAGCGTATTAAACAAATGATGAATGAATCTAATAAAATCAAAGTGCAGGTATTAGAAGAGGTGATTGTTCAAATGAAGCTTGATATCGAAGCAATAAATCACAGAATTCATTATGCTGAAAATCTCATCCATGAATTAAAGGAGAATGATGATGAAACAATTGAATGAAGCAACAAAAAGAATACTGACAATCGTATTGATTGTAGTTTTTACTGCTGGAGGATTATTTATAGGAACAAAAATTGGTAATAAAGAAGCGCAGACTGATGGAAAGACAGCTAAACTGACATTTGAAGACATTGGAGAATTGGCAACACAGAGTGCCTACTGTACGGAAATTGAAATGATTGCAGATGGGCAGAAAGCATTTGGTCTTGATATCCCATTTACACAGGCAAAGCAAATTTACTCTTATGATGTCGAGATCAAAGCTGGTTATGACTTTACAAAAATTACATATGATGTAGATGAAGCAAAGAAACAGATTACAGTGAAGCTGCCACAGGTACAGACATTATCAAAAGATTTGGATACATCTAGTTTCAAGGTATACCATGAACAGGATTCTATGTTTACGACGATCAAGCTGGAAACGCAAAACAAAGCATTACAGGAATTGATTGACCGTGCAGAAAAAGATGCAATTGAAAATGGCTTATATGAAGAAGCTGAAAAGAATGCAGAGCTTGTTTTAAAGGGATTCTTTGCTTCTGAATACAATACAAAAGAATATAAGCTTCAATTCGAAACAGAATAAGTAGAAGTTACATACTTCTGCTTTTTTTGATACAAAAAAACCATCCTAATGATGGTTCAGCGGAGAAGAAGGGATTTGAACCCCCGCACGCTTTCACGCCTGTCGGTTTTCGAAACCGATCCCTTCAGCCTCTTGGGTACTTCTCCATAGCGAAAATTATTATATCATATTTCTTTTGAAAAATAATTTTAAAACTTACATAATACTTCTTTACAAGTAATACTATGTAATATATAGTAATAGCAGGAGGTGTGGATATGGATGCACAGCTAAAAAGAGGTATTTTAGATATTTGTGTATTAACTGCATTATTAAAAGAAGATTCTTATGGATATAAGATCATCAAAGACCTGCATGATGTCATAGACATTTCTGAGTCTACGTTATATCCCATTTTAAGAAGACTAGAGAAAAATGGCAGCTTAACAGTATATACAGAAGAACATAATTATCGCTTACGTAAAATGTATCATATTACACCAGCAGGTGTAAAAAAAATTCAGGATTATTTAGAAGATCTTCAGGAATTAATGAATATATATCACTATATTCAAAAGGAGGCCAGACAATGATTGAAAACTACTTGAAGGAACTAGAAAAAGTATTAAACGATAATGCATATGATGATGTACAGAGTGTCATTGAGTATATGAGAGAATTCGCAGAAGATAAAAAAGAAGAAGGGGAAACAGAAGAAGATATTATTGCTTCTTTTGGTACGGTGGAAGACGTTGCATCTTCTATTCTTCAAAAGGAAATAAAAACAAAAGAAATTGCTTCTTCCTTGAAAGAAATAGATGTACGTATGATGAGCGCAGATATTACATTTCAAGTCAAAGATGTGAACGATGTGGAAGTTAATTTTACTGATCCAAAACGATTTACAATTATTGATAAAGAACATATATTACTCATTCAAGAAAAGAAATTAAAAGATGGCTTCTTCTTTGGTAATCACAGTGCAGAAGTGATTGTGAATGTTCCTTGTAATGTTCGCTATGAAAAGATTAGAATTGAAGGTGCTTCTTCAGATGTTGCGCTTAACAATATTTCAACTGATAAACTGAAAATTGAAGTAGCATCTGGTGATGTGGAAATGAAAGATTGTAATATTAAAGAGATGCATTGTGAATGTGTATCTGGTGATGTGGATATTAAATCTTCAACAGCACATGATCTGCATATTGAATGTATATCTGGAGATATTGAAATTAAGAATATTTCTACTTACAATATGGAACTAGAAAGCGTGTCTGGAGATATGGAAGTTCTGATCAGCGATGATGAGAAAAAATATACAGTAAGAAGCAATCAATTATTCCGTTCTAGAAAATATGGAAATGGAAATAAAAAGATTGAAGCAACGACTATCTCTGGAGATATCGATATCGATTTTGAGTGAGGGTGAATATGATAAATGAATTTTTAAAATCTAGAATCGAAGATGCAAAAACACTTGTACAAGAATTAAATGAGACATATGAATATGTCAGCATTCTTGGCAATTACGTCAAAACAAAGAAAGCACTCATAACAACGGTATCCTCTTCGATTGATGAATTGGATAATGAATGTGGATTTGTAATCAAGGTGTATAAAGATGGCCATTACAGTGAATATTCTTGTGATGATATTCGTGGACTGCATGCTGAAAATGTTATTGATGCGATAACAATTTCAACACCATTTGCGACAAGTATTCCATGTTTAAAAGAAAATAAACATGTAGAATCTTTTGCTAGAGAAGATGCCTCTTCCTTGAGGGATGAAGAAATCTATCAGCGACTAAATGCAATCAAAGAGTATGCACATGCAAAAGATCCAAAAGTTATTCAAGTCGGATGTGTATTTATGAAACGTGAAACTTCTAAGATTTTTGTTTCCACAAATAAATGCCTGGATCAGAAATATGACTGGTGTAATGCTATGATGCAGGTTGTTGTACGTGATGGAGATAATATCAAGATGAACTTTACTGGAGAAGGAGAAGTAGACAGTCAACTTGTCCTGGATAAGATCGATGCAGATAAAGATGAAGTGATTGATATTGCATTGAAGCTGTTAAATGCGCGTCCAATTGAAGCAGGAACATACGATATCATCTGTGATCCAGCAGTTGCGGGTTTAATTGCACATGAAGCATTTGGACATGGCGTGGAAATGGATATGTTCGTAAAAGAACGTGCTAAGGCAGTACAGTACGTTGGTAAAAGAGTAGCAAGTGACGTTGTGAATATGTATGATGGTGCAGCTTCCTGCGTTTCTGCAGCTTCCTATTTCTTTGATGATGATGGCGTTGAAGCTGGCAAAACAAATATTATTAAAAATGGTATTCTGCAAACGGGTATTTCTGACTGTCTGAGTGCAATGGAACTTGGGACAGCACCAACAGGAAATGGAAGAAGAGAATCTTATAAACGTAAAGTATATACAAGAATGACAAATACATTCTTTGATGCAGGCAATGATTCTGTAGAAGATATGATTAAATCAATTAAACATGGATATTACTTATGTCAAAGCAATAATGGGATGGAAGATCCTAAAAACTGGCAGATTCAGTGTACTGCAGGATATGGAATTGAAATTGTTGATGGAAAACTGACAGATCATATTGTTGCTCCAGTTGTGATTTCTGGAAGTGTTGTAGACTTGTTAAACTCTATTTCAATGGTATCTAAAGATGTTCATATCTTTGGTATGGGAATGTGTGGTAAAGGACATAAAGAATGGGTATTTGTGTCTGATGGTGGACCATATTTGAAAGGAAAAGCAAAATTATCATGATGAATACAGAAGAAATCGTACAAGTATTAAAAAATCATTCAGATTTATCTGATTATGAATATACAAAAGTTACAAAGAATGCAAGTGAATTATTCTTTGTAAAAAAGAAGATGGAATTAAACCGTGTTGTAAATACAGATACAGTTTCTATTGTTGTATATAAAGATGTAGATGATAAAAGAGGAAGCAGTATGATTGCGGTAACTAGTGCTGATGATGCTGATTCTTTAAATTCTAAGATTACTGCTGCTGTTAAAAAAGCAGAAACAGCTTTGAATCCATATTATCCTTTAGCATCCAATCAAACTTCTTTGATCAAGGAATCGGCAAATAAAGAATCTTTAAATGCGATTGCTTTAAAAGCTGCTGAAGCAATTGATGAGGCAAATCAGTCAAGTGAGAGCTGGCTGAATGCAACGGAAATCTTTGTCTATGTTACACGTACAGAATTTTTGAATTCTAATGATGTACATCATGTAGATACAAAGTTATCTGTTGAATTTGAAACGATTCCTACAAGTAGTCATAACAATGAAGAATTTGAATCATATAAATATTACAGAAATAACACATTTGATAAAGCATCTATTGAACAGGATATCCGTGATATTCTACATTTAGTAAAGCAAAGAAGTATTGCCAGGACGATTGATACAGTGAATATTACAAAAGATACACCAGTATACATGTATGGTGAAATGGCAAACCTTATTGTAGGCAATATCATGGAGAATACATCCTATGCTTCTCACGTGACACAATCGAATCACTATGATATTGATAAACCTGTTTCAAATACAAAGTTTGATATGATTCTAAAAGGACAGATCGAAGGTGCCGCAAATGCAAGGACATTTGACAATCATGGTGTTGTATTAAAAGAAACAGAAATTATCCATGATGGTATTAACACAAATTTATTTGGTGATATTCAATATGGTCATTATCTAAATGCCAAAGAAATTACTGGTTCCTATCCAGTTGCTGAGATTAAAGCAAAGAATACAGTAGATGCCTTGCAGCCACATTTGATTATTGATCATTTCTCTGCACCGCAGTTAGAAAGTGCTTCTGGCTATTTTGGAGGAGAAGTTCGACTGGCTAGATACTTTGATGGAGAGAAGTATATTCCATTGACTGGTTTCTCTATTACGGGAAACATCTATGAAGCCTTACAAGATGTTGAATTTTCCAGCGAAAATACAACGACGCAGAAATACCAGGGACCAAAATACTTTATCTTTAAGAATTTAAACATTGCTTGAAAAAGTTTTCATACAAATGTAAAAAATTTTAAATAATAGAGGACGTTTTGAAGAGCGTTCTCTTTTTTATGTGATAGGATAGAAATCACTGAGAGTGAGGGTGTGAATTATGGAAGAAATCTCAAGCACATTATTAAATGAATTACGTACAAATTATGAAGCAGATGCGAAGGCACGTGTTGTAAGAAATGCATTGACAAAGAATGATTTAAATACTATTTCACGTGTATTTGATGCAGAATGTCATAATCCTGATATCTTTAGCGTAGATTTAAAAACAATGAAGGCAACAAATCAAATGCAGTCTGGAAGATGCTGGATTTTCTCTTCAATGAATTTCTTAAGAGAAAAAATTGCCAAGAAATATAACATTAAAGAATTTGAACTATCACAGAATTATATTGCCTTCTTTGATAAACTAGAAAAAGCAAACTGGTTTATGGAATGTGCATTAAATGAAATTAACAATCCAATGGATAGTGAAAAGATGAGATATCTTTTAAGCTGGGCTGTTGGCGATGGCGGACAGTGGAATATGGTACAGTCTCTCGTTAAGAAATATGGACTATGTCCAAAGACAGCAATGCCAGAAACATATCAGTCTTCTCATACAAGAACAATGAATGGACTTTTGAATAAGAGACTTAGAAAGTTTGTTGTGGATACAAGAAAAGAAGGTGCAGATATTCCTGCTCTAAAGGCACAGGCATTAAAAGAAATCTATTCTTTGATTGCTTCCTGCTTTGGTTTGCCACCAAAGGAGTTTACATTTGAGTATGTAGATGCTTCTGAGAAGCATCACGCTGAATATCACGTAACACCAGCACAGTTCTATGAAAATTATTTAGGTGCAGATATTGATGACTACATTAACTGCATCAATGCACCTACATCTAACAAGGAATATTACAAGACATATACTGTTGAATATCTTGGAAACGTCGTAAATGGCAATCCAATCAATATGTTGAACTTACCATTGGATGAATTCAAGAATGCAGCGATTGAACAGTTGAAGAGTGGAGAACCAGTATGGTTTGGATGTGATTGCGGACCAGATGGAGATCGTGAAAGTGGTCTATGGGATGATGCACAGTATGACTATGAAAATACATTAGATATGGATCTATCTATGACAAAAGCAGAAATGCTGGATGCACATCAGTCTGCAATGAACCATGCAATGATGCTGACAGGTGTCAATCTTGATGAAAATGGAAAACCAAACAGATGGAAGATTGAAAACTCCTGGGGTGATAAAGTTGCAAATCAGGGATATTTTATTGGAAGTGATACATGGTTTGATAAATACATGTATGTTGTTGCAGTGAATAAGAAGTTCTTGTCAAAAGAAGCTTTAGCTGCACTTGATAAAGAACCTGTTCAGGTTGCTCCATGGGATCCATTTGGAACATTAGCTGACTAATCAAGGTATACACATTCTTTGTTAAGGATGTGTATTTTTTATCTTGGGAGGAATAATTTATGATTACAGATTCGTTTGATATTGCAACAGAAACATATATCAATGAAGAAGATTTTTATGGAAAACAAGGAAAGATGGTGGATACATGCATCATTATCTTTTCAGATCAGATCTATCAGAAAATATTAACAACATATGCATGTAAAAAAATATCTGAAATTAGTGGATGTAATGGTTCTACAGATATTATGTCTCTTGTATACAAGGGAAAAGAGATTGCATTCTATCTCACAGAATTAGGAAGTACAATGTGCGCACAATGTATGATTGAAGCGGCGTGGGTAAGTGGTGCATATCGTTTTATCATGTCTGGATCTTGTGGAAGTATCAGTGAGAAGACAAAAGGAAAGTATATTATTCCAACAGAAAGCTATCGTGATGAAGGCATGTCATATCATTTTAAAAAACCTTCAGACTATATTGCAATCAAAAATCACGAGAAAGTGGCTTCGTTTTTTAAAGAAAATCATATTCCATACATTGAAGGAAGAGTCTGGACAACAGATGCATTTACAAGAGAAACAAGAGGAGCAGTACAGAAAAGAAGAGAAGAAGGCTGCCTGGCAGTGGAAATGGAAATTGCAGGTGTAGAGGCGGTGGCAGATTTCTATGGATTTGAACTATATACATTTTTAGAATGTGGAGATACATTTGCAGAAGAATATAACAATACAGGCTTAAATGAAGCTAACCATAACCATTCAAAATTTGAAATTGAATTAGAATTTGCCTTAACACTGAAAAATGAAGTTTGCTTATTTCAGCCGCACATTGAAGATTTATGGTATCGTAAGCAACTTGTTGAAGATGAAAAGACGATGTCATTCAATGAAGCATATGGGGGACCTTTTCCATTTGATAGAAAAAAATGGGAACCATTTTATCAGAAATGGGGTTTGGATGAGAATTATTTCTATCGCTATATTTTTGATGAGAATCATTCCTATGCTGGAGAAATCGGATATGTGAAAGAGACAGATACAACCTGCTGGATGCATATCATTGTGGAATATGAAAAAAGGAATCAAGGGATTGGAACAAAAGCAATTCAGCTTTTCATTGAAGAAGCAAAGAAGAATAGAATCGAAGAAATCAAAGTTGAAATGGATGAAAATGACAAAAATATTGCAGTATTCATAAAACAAGGCTTTTCACAAGTATGTAGCACAGTATTTGTAAAAAAACTGTAATTGAATGAAAAACACATGTTTTTTCCCAGGAAACGAATGAATTTATGAAACATTTTCAAAATTTTCAATTTTTCATCTGCAATCTTTCATGAAAAGTTCATATTTGCGTTGACGCACCTTAACACAAACTTTAAAATAGTAACTACTTTGGAGGGAAAAGTACTATGAAAAAGATTTTATGTGCTTCTATGGCAGTACTTCTCGCTGCAGGATGTTCTGCAGGCGGAGCTGGTTCAGCTGGTTCAGAAGCAGCAAACACAACATCCGAAGATGCTAACTACATCTTCACAAGTGATGTTCAAACATTGGATTGGCATTTATCACAGAATGCTACTGATGCTGAAATCACAACCAACCTGGTAGATGGTCTTACAGAAGTTAACGAATATAATAACTACGTTGGCGATCTAGCAGAAAGCTGGGAACACAATGAAGACTCTACAGTCTGGACATTCCACCTGAGAGATGCTAAGTGGGTTACAAACACAGAAGAAGAATATGCTGATGTTACAGCTGAAGACTTCGTAAACGGTGTTCGTCACTTATCTGATTTCCAGGGTGCAACAATTGCGATTGCAGAAAGCTATGTTAAAGGCTTAGCAGAATATGGCAAGTCAGAAAGAACAGATGCTGACTGGGACAAGGTTGGTATCAAGGCTCTTGATGACAAGACTGTTGAATACACATTAACAGCCCCAACACCATTCTTCCATACAGTTGTAGCTAACAACTCATTCTGGCCAGTAAACAAGGAATTCCTTGAAAGCAAGGGCGATGGTTGTAAGCTTGGTTCACCAGACCCAACGAACTGTAGCTATGGTAAGGCAACAGACCCATCATCCATTCTTTACAATGGTGCATATATCTTAGATGAAATCGTATCTAAGTCTTCTCAGAAGATGCATAAGAATGAACAGTACTGGGATGCTGAACACGTATACATCCAGAATGTAAACCGTGTGTTCGATGACGGTTCTGATCCAGCTTCTACAGTTAAGGGCTTTGAATCAGATTCTAATCCTTACTATCAGGCTACATTATTAACAACTGCTAAGGATTTCGAATCTTATTTAGAACAGTATAAGGAATATGCATACAACCCTCAGCAGGATGGTTATACATTTGGTATCAACTTCAACTTCAACAGAACAAACTTTGACAACTCATCAAAGACAAAAGCTCAGCAGGCTGATGCAAAGAAGGCACTTCTAAATACACACTTTAGAAAAGCTCTCAAGTATGGTCTCGATAGAGTTTCCTACATGGCAACAGTTATGGACAAGACAATTGCTGAAAAGGTAATTCGTACTCTTGAAACTCCATGGAACTTTGTTTCTACTTCTGATGGTAAGTCTTATGGTGAATTAGTTCAGGCAGCTAGTGAAGATCCATCAATCGATCTTTCTGAAGGACAGGATTCTATTTACAATCCTGAAAAGGCTAAGGAAGAATTAGAACTTGCAAAGAAGGAATTAACAGACGTTTCCTGGCCAATTGTTCTTGACCTGTTAACAGATGATGCTTCTGCTTCATTACCAAAGCAGGCTGCTTCACTTGAACAGTCCATTGAAAAATCTCTAGGTTCTGAAAACATTGATATCGTTGTTCACTCAGTCAGTGATGATGAATACACAGCTTCTTCTTATACATCTACAGGTCCATGGGATGCTTGCTGGGATATCTCAACTTCAACAGGCTGGGGTGCTGACTACATCGATCCTAAGACATACTTAAGCATCTTCTCACCAGTTAACGGTGACGTTCTATCACAGTCCATGGGTCTATGCTTCTATGGATCAAATGAATATGATAACGACGCTGATAACAAGGCTAACGATGCAGCTATCGAAGCAGTTGGCTTACTTGATTACCAGAAGATGATCGATGATGCATATGCAATCAATGATGACCTCGATGCTCGTTACGAAGCTGAAGCAAAGGCTGAAGCATATCTCTTAGATAATGCGATTGCTATTCCAGTTCAGACTAAAACAGCAGCAGTTAACTTCACTCTTTCTAGAGTTGTTCCATTCTCTGGTGCTTATCAGTCAAACAAGTACAAGGGCAAGATCATCAAGAAGGATCCTGTTAAGGCTGAAGATTACAACGCAGCTTATGAACAGTGGCAGAAGGACAAGGTTGCTGACGCTAAGAAGAACGCTCAGTAATAACGAACTTCAAAAAACATTACAATAGATGATAAGGAGGCTGTGCCTCCTTATCGTTTGTTTTGAGAAAACGATAAATTTCACGAAAAACTGTGAAAGGAGGACATAAATTATGAAAAAATATGTATGGGGGCGTGTAGTACGTGCAATTCTCTCTGCATTTATCGTAACTGTTATCGCTATGGTTATGATTTATACATTAATACCTCGTCATTTGATTTTCAAGACTGACCCAACATATCAGAAGTTAGGTGGTAAGGCAGATGACAGAGAGAGATATAAAAACACAGCCTATGAAAGATTAGGTTATATTTACTTTGATGAACAGGTAGATATGTGTAAAGCTTACGCTGCTGATAGCGTGGAAGCTTGTAATGTGAATGGTTCATCACAGGCAAATGAAGTCGCAGAAAAGTATGAAGCAGACGGTTGGACAGTAAAGCAGTATAAAGCCGGTGGTTATTATGCTTACAAAGATGTTCCAATCTTTAAGATTGTCGCAAATTTCTTTTCTAACTTAATTGAAATCGATCATCCTTGGAGAGTGAACGACAGTTCTAATCCAGATCTTAAGAGAAGAATCTATTTCGGAACAGATTATAATGGTGTACCTGCATTAATGGGTGAAGGTACAAAGCATAAGTATTTGATTTATTTTGATGGAAGTTTCCCATTTATTCATCAAAATGTAATTTCTTTGAATTTAGGTAAATCTTATCCTTCTTATGCATATACAGATATTTCTAAGGTAATATCTTCTGGTCAAGGTACAGAAAAATCTACAATGCAGAAATTTGAAACAGGCTCTAAGACAAAGAGTGCTGTAATTCAGCATAGCTGCACATATAAGGCAACAAAGAACCTTGATAAGTTAGACAAGAATAAATTTACAGACAACTATGCAACTTGTGATACAACGAAGAAAGATCCATCAATGATTGCTACATCTATGACTTTTGGTGTATTGGCATTATTGCTTGCTTATTGTATTGCAATCCCTGCTGGTATGTTAATGGCTTCTCATAAAGGTAAGGCAGCAGACCATATTGGTACAGTATGGATCAACTTCATGATTGCGGTACCATCACTTGCATTTATCTTCTTTGGAAGACAGGTTTTCTATTTATTAGGTTTCCCAACGTCATTCCCTTCACTTGGGGCACATAATATTAAGAGCTATATTCCAGCAATTGTTATCTTGGCTTTAATGAATACTGGTTCCTTAATGCTTTGGACAAGAAGATATATGTTAGACCAGTCAAATGCAGACTATGTTAAGTTTGCACGTGCAAAAGGTCTTTCACAGAGTGAAATCTTTAAGAAGCATATTCTTAGAAATGCGGTCATTCCTATTGTTCATGACCTTCCAGCAAGTATTATCTTAACAATCACAGGTGCCGTATTAACTGAAACAGTATTTGCGATTCCTGGAACAGGTAAATTATTACCAGATGCTATCAATGAGCATAACAACGCAATGATCGTCGCTTTAACAATTCTTTATACATCTCTATCAATCTTCTCAGTATTGATTGGTGACTTGTTAATGACGGTTGTAGATCCAAGAATTAAATTAACAGATGATGGAGGTGCAAACTGATGAGTGAAATGAATAATAAATTTGTATTCGTTAAAAGTGACGAACGTGAATCAGAACATATTGCTGCTCCTAAGTATTCTTACTGGAGATCTGTATTCAAACAATTCTTAAGCAAGAAATCTACAATTGCAATTTTGATTATTGCATCTATTGTTATCCTATTATCTATCATTGATCCAATGCTCAGTGGCTACAATGGTATTTCTCATCCAAATATCAACAATGATTCTATGAAGTTTATTGGCCCATGCTTTAAGTATTTGTTTGGTACTGACAGCTATGGTGATAACTTGTGGAATGTAGTATGGATTGGTGCACGTAACTCTTTAGGAATTGCTGGTTTAACTACATTGATCACAATTACATTAGGTGTTACTGTTGGTTCTATCTGGGGTTATTCAAAATCCATGGATAAATGGATGATTGAAATCTATAACATTATCGCTAACGTACCATTTACATTGATCGTGTTCGTTATGATGTATATCTTAGGCAGAGGTTTCTGGCAGTTGATCTTCGCAATGTCTGTTACTTCCTGGCTAGGTACAGCATACTTCATTCGTACACAGGTTATGATTATTCGTGACCGTGAATATAACCTTGCATCTAGATGCTTAGGTACAGGCAAATGGACAATTGTTAAAAATAACATTCTTCCATATTTGATTTCTATTATTGTTACTTCTATTTCAAGAGACTTGCCATCATATATCTCTCTTGAAGTATTCTTAGCATGGTTAGGAATTGGTGTTGGTGAAAGTACACCATCTTTAGGTAAAACAATTTCTGCAAATAGAATCTTTATGACGAACTCAGGTTACTTGTTCTGGATTCCAGTTGCAGTTTCTGCAATTATTACAGTTTCATTATATGTAGCTGGTCAGACATTAGCGGATGCTGCTGACCCAAGAACACATAGATAAGGAGGCAAAACAATGACAACAAATCAGGAAATCATTTTATCTGCTTCCGATGTTGAAGTGCAGTTCACAGTCAGAGGCAAACAATTAAGAGCGATTCGTAATATCTCTATTGATTTATATAAAGACGAAACATTAGCAATCGTTGGTGAATCTGGTTCTGGTAAATCAGTATTTACAAAAACATTTACTGGTATGCTTGAAAGCAATGGTAAAGTTACGAATGGTACAGCAATGTTTGAAGGTAAAGACCTTTATGCAAATAAAACAGATACAGACTGGGAAGCAATTCGTGGTAAGAAGATTGCCACGATCTTCCAGGATCCTATGACTTCTTTAAACCCAATTATTCCAATTGGAAAGCAGATTACAGAAGTTATTGAAAAGCATCAGGGTAAATCTTTTGCGGAAGCAAAAGAAGAAGCTATCAAATTGATGGAAGAAGTTGGTATCTACAACGCTAAAGGTAGATTTGATGAATATCCATTCATGTATTCTGGTGGTATGAGACAGAGAATCGTTATTGCGATTGCTTTAGCTTGTCATCCAGATATCTTGATCTGTGATGAGCCTACAACAGCGCTAGACGTTACAATTCAGGCACAGATCATTCGTTTGATCAAGAAACTGCAGAAGCAGTATGGTTACACAATCATCTTCATTACACATGACTTAGGTGTTGTAGCAAATGTAGCTGATCGTGTCGCTATCATGTATTCTGGACAGATCATTGAATATGGTACTGTCAATGAAATCTTCTATGAACCAAAGCATCCATATACATGGGGTTTATTAAGTTCTCTTCCTCAGCTTGGTATCAAGGGTGAACCATTATATGCAATTCATGGTACTCCACCTAGCTTGTATGATGAAATCAAGGGTGATGCATTTGCGCCAAGAAGTGACTATGCGATGGAAATCGACTTTGAAGAAGAACCACCTATGTTTAAGGTAACAGACACACATTACGCTAAGACATGGTTATTGGATCCTAGAGCTCCAAAAGTAGAACCACCAGCACAGGTATCATCACTACATGAAAGAATGAAGCAGGTAATTGCAGAACAGGAGGAACATTAAATGAGTGAAACATTACAGAATCCTGTCCTCGAAAAGGATGAAAATGGTAGAGAAATTTTATTGAAAGTAAAAGATCTCGCTGTTACTTTCTATAATGGAAAGAAGGAATTCAAGGCAGTTCACGATGTTAATTTTAACGTATATAAGGGAGAAACTTTTTCTCTTGTAGGTGAATCTGGTTCTGGTAAAACAACGATTGGTCGTGCAATCATTCGTATCAATCCTACTTCTAATGGTGATATCTATTTCATGGGCAAGAAGATCAATGGAAAGATTTCTCATGAAGATCAGCGTTGGGTCATCAGAAATATGCAGATGGTATTCCAGGATCCAGCTGCATCCTTAAATGAAAGAGCTACAATTGACTATATTGTCAGTGAAGGTTTACAGAACTTCCATTTATATAAAGATGAAGAAGATCGTAAGCAGAAGGTATTGAACGCATTGGAATCTGTAGGATTACTTGCTGAACATGCAACAAGATATCCACATGAATTCTCTGGTGGTCAAAGACAACGTATCGGTATTGCACGTGCCATGGTTATGGAACCAACATTACTGATTGCGGATGAACCTATTTCTGCTTTGGACGTTTCTATTCGTGCACAGGTATTAAATCTGTTGAATGAATTTAAACGTGATAAGGGTTTAACACAAATCTTCATCGCACATGACTTATCTGTCGTTCGTTATATTTCAGATAGAATTGCGGTTATTCATAAGGGACAGATCGTAGAACTTGCTGAAACAAATGAATTGTTCAAGAATCCAATGCATCCTTACACAATTTCATTGATGTCAGCAATTCCATTACCTGACCCTGAAATTGAAAAGGCAAAGACATTAATTACATTTGATGAAGAAGAGGAAGCAAAGAAGTGGAATTATGCTGAAAATGCACCTACATTCCGTGAAATTGTTCCTGGTCATTTCATTTACTGTAATGATGCTGAAATGGAAGAATTCAAAAAGCATTATCAGAAATAATCAAATAGACTGTATCTTTGAAAGATATAGTCTTTTTATATGAGGTATGGTAGAATCTACAAATGAAATTAAATAAGTATATAGGAAATAAACAGTTTTATTATAAGGTATTCGTCATTGCGATACCTTTACTCATTCAGCAGTTGATTACCAGTTTTGTAAATATGCTGGATAACATTATGGTTGGCCAGACAGGTACACTTGCAATGAGTGGCGTTTCTGTATCAAATCAGATCGTTACGGTATTTAATCTTGCGGTATTTGGATCGATATCTGCTGCGAGTATCTTTGGTGCACAGTTTGCTGGAAAGAAAGATACAGATGGTGTTAGAAATTGTCTTCGTTTTAAATTGATTGTTGAAATATTGATTGCCTGCATATTTATCTTTGGCTTTCTTGTATTTGGAAAGAATCTCATTGGCTTATTTATGCATCCAGAACAGGATGATTTAACAACGATTACAAAGACAATGGAATATGCAACACAATATATTTATATTATGACAATTGGATTTATTCCATTTGCATTATCACAATGTATTTCGTCTTCCATGAGAGAATGTGGGGAAACAAGATTACCAATGATTGCCAGTGTATCTGCAGTTGTTGTCAACTTTATTGGAAATAGCATTCTGATTTTTGGTTTATTTGGCTTTCCGGCTTTAGGACCTGCAGGTGCAGCCATCGCAACTGTAATCTCTCGATTTGCTGAAATGCTTCTTTCTATTTTCTTTGCTTTAAAAAATAAAGAAAGATTTCCATTCTATACAGGGCTATTTCATCATTTTTCGATTCCAGCGAATTTAGTGAAATCTATCTGTATCAAAGGGTTTCCGCTTGTATGTAATGAAATTATGTGGTCCATTGGCACAGCTATGATTACGCAATGTTATTCTACAAGAGGAATTGATGCTTTAGCTGCATATAACATTTCTTCAACGATCACGAATTTATTCTTTGTATCAAATATTGCAATGGGTGACAGTATTTCTATTATGGTTGGTCAGCATTTAGGCGCTGGCAATATTGAAGAGGCAGTAGATACAGATCGTAAATTGATTGTATGTACAGTCATGATTGCAATCTGCTTTGGTATTTCATTAATGTTGCTTGCATCACTGTTCCCAGCTTTATATCAGACAAGTGACAGTGTTAGAAATGTTGCCGCAACGATGCTTCGCTTTGGCGGAATGACAATGTGGATTTCCGCAATTTACAACGCATCCTATTTTACGCTGCGCTGTGGAGGAAAAACAATTATTACATTCTTGTTTGATTCTGTTGGAACGATTTTTGTCAGTTTTCCAGTCGCATATGCGCTTGCACATTTTACAACGTTTCCAATTCAATATATGTATTTGACTGTAACTGTTGTAGACTTATATAAAGTCATCTTAGGTTTATTCCTTGTTCATAAAGGAATCTGGGTCAATAACTTAGTTGCAGGAGAGTAGAAATGAATCGTATTGAACAGTTAATTGAAAAGTATCACTTACATCCACACCCAGAAGGTGGACATTTTGCGGAAGTATATACTGCCCCATACTTGTATCAGGAGAATAGAGAATGTGCAGGCAGTATCTATTTCATGTTAGTAAAGAATGATATTTCTCATTTTCATGTCATTGACTGTGATGAAATCTGGTATTTCCATGAAGGATGTGGAATGAAGATTACAATGATCGATGAAGATGGAAATGTAACTTCACAAGATCTTGGTATGAAAGATTCCGAAGAAGCAATGGTTGTCATTCCTAAAGGTGTCATGTTTGCGGCAGAGAATTTATCACAAGATTCTTATACGTTTGTATCTTGTGCAACAACACCACAATTTCAATATTCTGGATTCCGTTTAGTGAAGGAAAGTGAAGTATCCTGTGATACTTCTAATATCCATCAATTATTTATGGATGATGCACAAATTGATCAAACTGTTTTATAGAAGGACATTACGTCCTTTTTTTTATATAATGAATACAGAGGAAACAAACGTATATGAGATATGTAATTACAAATGCAAAATTATTAAATGGGCACAGAGATATGCATGTAGAAGAAGGAAAGTATATCTATGTAAGTGATGGAAAGATTGAAAAGATCACGAAATCATTGCAAGGTGGCTATGACATTATTGATCTGGAAGGAAAGTATATCTTACCAGGACTCATCAATATGCATGTGCATCTAGCTGGCAATGGAGCACATTCAGGAAAGCAGAAAGATAATAAGAAAACTGTAGATTTCCTGTTTTCAAATCCCGTAACAAGAACAATTGCGTATCAAATGGTATGTAATTTTGCCAAACTGGAATTGTATGGCGGCGTTACAACAATTCGTACTGTGGGTGGTTTAAAAGATCTTGATACACGATTAAGAAATGAAATCAAAGCTGGCAAAAAGACAGGACCTATGATTCTTGCCGCAAATGAAGGAATCACTGTAGAAGGTGGCCATATGGCTGGCAGTGTAGCTAGAGTTGCTAGAAACAATGAAGAAGCAAAGCGCTTTGTTGAAGCATCCTATGCACAAGGTGTAGATCTTGTGAAGCTGATGATTACTGGTGGTGTATTAGATGCAAAAGAAAAAGGTGTTCCTGGTGAAATGAAAATGCCAGAGGATATGATTCAGGCAATCTGTAAAAAAGCGCATCAATTGGGTTTATTAACTAGTGCACATGTTGAATCTACAGAAGGTGTAAAGGCTGCATTAAGAAATGGTGTAGATAGTATTGAACATGGTGCAAAACCAGATCAGGAAATGATGGAGCTTTTTAAAGAAAAGAAAGCATTTCTAATTACAACTTTATCTCCAGCACTTCCATTTGCTTTATTTGATCCATCAGTATCAAAGGTTGATGATACACAGTTATTTAATGGAAAAATGGTGTTTGATGGCATTGTAGAGTGTAGTAAGGCTGCATTAGAAAACCATATTCCAGTTGGCTTAGGAAACGATGTTGGCTGTCCTTGGATAACACAATATGATTTCTATCGTGAACTTGTATATTTTCATAAGTATGTTGGTGTAACAAATGGGTTTGCTATATATACTGCAACATTACAGAATGCAATTCTGGCAGGAATTTCTGATATAACTGGTTCTATTGATGCAGGTAAACAGGCAGATATGATCGTGGTAAAAGAAAATCCATTAGATGATCTGAATGCACTAAAGAACATTGAACTTGTATTTACGAAAGGGAAAATGGTACATCCAAAAATAAAACGTGATAAAGAAATCGAACAAAGACTGGATGTATTTTGTAAGTAAAGTAGGAGAATTGACGAGGTGAAATGCTTCGTCTTTTCTTTTTTTATAAAATGTAAACGTTTACATAGCTAAAAATTTCACAAAACAATTATGAATAAATAGAATTCGTGTATAATATTTTCGGCGAAAGAGACGGTGATCTATTTAAGACATCGATTTCAATGATTTCGTCTAAATATCTGTTATTAGATTCGCTGTATCTGAAATATGAACGGCAGGAGGAAAAAACTATGAACAGTCAGAAAAAACGCATTCAGCAGCTTACATTGGCGGCTTTTTTTGTTGCCATTGAAGTCATCATGTCAGTAACACCGATTGGTTACATACCAGTAGGGGCATTATCCATTACAACGATGCATTTACCAGTTATCTTAGCTGGTGTATTGTTAGGACCAGAATTTGGTGCAGGAATTGGTTTTGTATTTGGCTTAACATCTTGTGTACGTGCAACAATGCAGCCAGGTATTACTTCCTTTGTATTTACACCATTTGTTCAAGTTGGTAATATGCATGGCAATGCATTCTCATTGTTAATTGCATTTGGTCCACGAATTTTACTTGGCTACTTGTCAGGAATGATGTATCGTTTTATTGTAAGAAAAACAAATAACAAAGCATTATCAGCAACTTTAGCTGCTGCATTGAATACAATCATTCATACACTTCTTGTATTAGGTGGAATCTGGGTATTCTTTGCACAGCCATATGCAGATGCTTTAAATATCACAACAGGTGCTTTAGCCATTGCATTTTTCACAACGATTACAACAAATGGTATTCTAGAAACAGTATTAGCTGCAATTGTTGTACCAGTATTAACGAGAGCACTTCGTCCAGCTGCGGAGAGGATGGGAATCAAGAATGAATGAAAATAAGTGTATTATTGTAGGAATTACAGGTGGTATCGCAGTCTATAAGATATGTTATCTTGTATCTAGTTTAAAAAAACAGGGATATGATGTGCATGTACTCATGAGTAAAGAAGCACAAGAGTTTGTTACGCCTTTAACATTTCAGACATTGTCCAATAATAAAGTAATTACTGATATGTTTACAATAGACTACACACCAGATGTACATCATATTTCTTTAGCAAAGAAAGCAGATTTATTTGTGATTGCTCCGGCAACAGCGAACGTCATCGCAAAAGTTGCAAATGGAATTGCGGATGATATGTTAACAACAACATTCTTAGCTTCCAATTGTGAGAAACTGATTGTACCTGCAATGAATACACAAATGTTAATGAATCCAGTGACACAGGATAATATTCAGAAATGTAAAAATTATGGAATGCATATCTTTGAAAGCAATTCTGGATACCTGGCTTGTGGAGATGTTGGTAAGGGCAGACTGCCTGAACCAGATGAAATTGAAGATAAAATCAAAGAAGTCTTTGAAGAAGATAAATTTCTGGAAGGAAAACATATTCTTGTGACTGCCGGTCCTACAAGTGAAGCAATTGATCCTGTACGTATGATTACGAATCATTCTACTGGAAAGATGGGATATGCTTTAGCACGTGCTGCTAGAAATATGGGAGCACATGTTACTTTAGTCAGTGGAACGAAACAAATCGAAGATATTCGAGATGTTGAAATGGTACATGTTACGAGTGCGAAAGATATGGCAGAAGCTGTCCTGTCCAGACAAAATGATATGGATTGTATGATTCTGGCAGCTGCAGTGGCAGACTATACACCTGTCAGTGTCGCTGATAACAAAATTCATAAAAGCGAAGGAGAAATGTCTATCCCTCTAAAGAGAACACAGGACATTTTGAAAACACTTGGAGAAAATAAAAAAGATGGACAGGTTTTAATTGGCTTCTCCATGGAAACAGAAAACATGGTAGAGAGAACAAAAGAAAAGCTTGTGAAGAAAAATTGTGATTATATTGTCGCAAACAATCTGAAAGAAAAAGGTGCTGGATTTGGTACGGATACAAATATTGTTACTTTGATTTCAAAAGACTATGAAAAAGAATTTGGAATTCTATCTAAATATGATACTGCAGTAAAAATACTCAAAACATGTCTAAAGGAGAAAAAAGCATGAATATTCTGATGACAATCGATGTTGGAAATACAAATATTTCTCTAGGATTGATGCAAGGAAATGAAGTCATTGGTTCTTTCCGCTTAACCACAAAAACACCTAGAACATCTGATGAATTTGGCTTATGCATCAAAGAACTGTTAGATATGACAAAATTACAGAATGATGACATTGAAGCAGTTATCATTTCTTCTGTTGTACCTAAGATCATGTATTCCTTAACATCCGCAATCGTTAAATTTCTTCATAAAGATCCAATCATTGTTGGTCCTGGCATTAAAACAGGAATTTCTATTCGTACGGACAATCCTCGTGAAGTAGGGGCAGACCGTATTGTTGATATTTCCATGGCATATCATACATATCATAAGTCATGTATTATTGTTGACTTTGGTACGGCAACAACATTTGATTATATTAGTGGAGAAGGTGTGTTTAAATATACAGTCATTGCACCAGGTCTTGGTATTGTTGCCAATGCATTAACAAGTCAAACCGCAAAGCTTCCTGAAATTGAAATTCAGAAACCTGAAAGTATTCTAAATGGGAATACAATTACAGGTATGCAGGCGGGTGTGATTTATGGATATATTGGTTCTGTTGAATATATCATCAAACAAATGAAGAAAGAATTGAAACTGAAAGATTGTTTAGTAATCGCAACAGGTGGACTTGGTAAAGTGATTGCGAAAGAAACAAAAGAAATTGATTTGTTCGATCCTGATGTTGCATATAAAGGTATGCGTATCCTGTACGATTTAAACAAAAAATAGTAAGTGAGAAGCATAATGTCATGTAAGATGTTATGCTTTTTATATAGGAGAATTTATCAATGAACGAAGAAACAAAAGCAAAAAACATCAAATATATGAATACATGGATCAAGGAAAACTATATGTGTGTTGGAGGAAGCTATCCAAAAGCATTTGCACAGAAATTCAAAGATGCATGTAAACAATCAGGTGTATCGCAATCTGAAGTGTTTCGAAATGCGATGCAGGAAACAATCAACAAAGTAAAATAAAAAACCGCAGAATATGCGGTTTTTACATGCCGATTGAGAGAATTGAACTCTCCGCTGATCCTTACCATGGATCTGTATTGCCACTATACTAAATCGGCATAAAGCTTATATATGATAACAAATTCATCAGTATAAGCCAATATGTTTTAATTCTTCGTACACAATATGCAATGGCAATCCCATAATTGCATAATAATCTCCATCAATATGTGTAATATATCTGCCGCCATATCCTTGAATTCCATAGGAACCAGCTTTATCAAGACATTCACCTGTTTGAATATATGCAAGAATTTCTTCATTACACATGGAATCAAACGTGACATTGGATGTTACGACATCCTGAAAGTTTCTGTTTTGAGATAGAATACAGATACCTGTGATGACTTGATGTGTGTTTCCCTGTAGAGATTTCAACATTTCAAATGCAATTTGTTCATTGGCTGGTTTTCCTAAAACTTTTCCATCTAAAGTAACAATGGTATCAGAACCAATGACAATACAATCAGGATGGCTTTTAAGAATTGCATTTGCTTTTCGATAGGATAATTCTTTGACTGCTTCTTGTAAAGAAAGGTTCTGATTCAAAGTTTCGTCAATATCTGCTGGTTCACAAACAAATGAAAGATTACATTTTTCTAACAGTTCTTTTCTTCTTGGACTTTTCGATGCTAATATGATTTTTTTCATGTTATTTATTATATCCTAAAGTTTGATATAATAGAAAATAAGAAAAAGTGGAGAAAACAGAAAATGAAACAGAACCCAACATTAGTTATCTTAGCTGCAGGTATGGGAAGCAGATATGGAGGAATGAAGCAGATTGATGGTGTTGGCTCTCATGGAGAACCTATCATTGATTTCTCAATCTATGATGCATACCAGGCTGGATTTAGAAAAGTTGTTTTAATTATCCGCAAAGAACATGAACAGCTCTTTAGAAACGCATTAACAGACAAAGTTGCAAGAAATGGTATGGAAGTAGAATTTGCTTACCAGGATATGAATAATATTCCTGCAGGATTTACAGTACCAGAAGGTAGAGAAAAGCCTTGGGGAACAACACATGCTTTACTGGCTTGCAAGGGTGTTGTAAATGAACCATTCGCAATTATTAATGCAGATGACTTCTATGGAAGAGATGCATATAAAGTTGTCTTTGATTATCTGACAAATGAAATCAGTGATGATCACTATGCAATGGTTGGCTTCCAGTGTCTCAATACATTAACAGCCAATGGTACAGTGACAAGAGGTCTTTGTGAAGAAAAAGATGGCAATCTTTCACATATCGTTGAAATTCAGAAGATTGCATTAAAGGATGGCCACGCAGTATATGAAGAAAATGGTGAATGGAAACCAATTGATGACCATGCATTAGTTTCTATGAACTTCTGGGGCTTTACACCAAAGATTTTTGATGAATTAGAACCAGTCTTCAAAAACTTCCTGGAAAAGAATCTAGAAGCAAATCCAATGAAGTGTGAACATGTAATTCCTACTGCAGTTGGTGAACTTGTCAGTGAAGGCAAGATTACTGTTAAGATGCTTTCCAGTAAGGATAAATGGTTTGGTGTAACTTACAAAGAAGACAAGCCAGATGTTGTCCAGAAGATTGCAGAAAAGAAGGCAAGTGGAGAATATCCAGACGTACTTTGGAAGTAAATAAAAATCTCGGGTTTCCGAGATTTTCTTTGGGAGAAGGAGAGTGAAATGATTCAGACAGTTTTGATTGATATTGATAATACATTACTTAGCTTTGATGCATATGTGAAACAGACAATGAAGCAAGGTTTTGAAGAGTTCCATTTAAAAACATATGAAGATTGGATGTATGATACATTCCATACAGAAAATGATAAGCTGTGGAGACAAATTGAAGAAGGGACTTTACAGTTTGAAGAATTGAAAAAAATCAGATGGAATAAAGTATTTGAAGCATTAGATATTGATTTTGATGGTGTCAGGTTTGAAACGTATTTTAGAGATGCATTATACAACAGTGCTATCTTAGAAAAGAATGCGATTGAAATGCTGGAATATCTAAAAGATAAATATACACTTTGTGTAGCCAGCAATGGCCCATATGAACAACAGCTGCATCGTTTAGAGATTGGTGGCATCAAATCTTACTTCTCTCATTTCTTTATTTCCGAAAAAATTGGTGTATCTAAACCCGCAAAAGAATTTTTTGATTATGCATTAGAAGAGCTGAAACAAGATTCGTCTACCTGCATGATCATTGGAGATTCATTGACATCTGATATGCAAGGTGGTTTGAATAGTCATATGCATACATGTTTCTATCAGAAAAAAGAAACAGAAGTACCAGATACCATTGAACATACAATTACAGATTTATTACAAATCAAAGAGATTCTCTGAAATCTCTTTTTTTGATGTAATTGAAAATTGTTTTTAAAACTGACTGAATTTATGAAAAATGATCATTGTTTCTTTCAGTGATGTATCCAAAGTCTAGTATAATAAAAAACAATGAATGCGAGGAAAAGAATATGAGCATTGTAAAAGAAACGATGGAATTTGTGAAAAGCAAAGATGAAGAAATTGGTGCTGCTTTAGAAAGAGAATATAAGCGTCAAAAAGATAATATTGAATTGATTGCGAGTGAAAATATAGTTTCTGAAGCAGTTATGATGGCAATGGGAAGTGTTGCGACAAATAAATATGCTGAAGGATACAGTGGCAAAAGATATTATGGCGGATGTCAGTGTATTGATGAAATTGAAACGATTGCCATTGAAAGAGTAAAAAAATTATTTGGTGCAGAATATGCGAATGTTCAGCCGCATTCCGGTGCCTCAGCAAACTTAGCTGTAGAATATGCCGTATTAAAGCCAGGTGATACTTTGATGGGGATGAGCCTTGATGCTGGTGGGCATTTAACGCATGGTTCACCTGCAAATATCTCAGGTAATTATTTCAATATTGTCAGCTATGGTGTGAATACGGATGGCTATATTGACTATGATGAAGTTGAAAAGAAAGCCATGGAATGTAAACCAAAAATGATTTGTGCGGGTGCTTCTGCATATCCTAGAATCATTGATTTTAAGCGTTTCAGAGAAATTGCAGATAAGTGCGGTGCAGTACTTTGGGTAGACATGGCACATATTGCGGGATTAGTTGCGGCAGGTTTACACCCATCTCCAGTGCCATATGCAGATGTCGTAACTTCTACAACACATAAAACATTAAGAGGTCCTCGTGGTGGCTTTATTTTGGCAACGGAAGAAGCAAATAAGAAATATAATTTCAATAAGGCTGTATTCCCTGGAACACAAGGTGGTCCACTGGAACATATCATTGCCGCAAAAGCTGTGTGCTTCCAGGAAGCTTTACAGCCATCATTCAAAGAATATCAAAGAAGACTTGTTGAAAACTGTGCTGCTTTAGCAGAAAGTTTAAAGAAATACGGATTTCATCTTGTTTCTGGCGGCAGCGACAATCATTTAGTACTTGTTGATCTGACAAATTTCAATATCACAGGTAAATTTATGCAGAATGCATGTGATGAAGTGAATATCACTTTAAATAAGAACAGTATTCCAAATGAACCACTTTCTCCATTTGTTACGAGTGGTGTCAGAATTGGTACAGCTGCGATTACAACACGTGGATTTGTAAAAGAAGATATGGATGTGATTGCAGAATGTCTGTATCTTGTTGCAAGTGATTTTGAAAAGAACAAAGAAACAGTAAAAGCTAAAGTAAAGCAGTTAACGGATCAATATCCGTTGTATGAATAATGGAAGATTTTCTTCCTTTATTTTTTCTTTATTGTATAGTTTCTTTAGGAGATTGTGAATTATGTACGCAGATTATCATTTACATTGTGAGTATTCAGATGACTCTAATGAACCTATGGAAAATCAGATCCGGCAGGCAATTGCATCTGATCTAGATGAAATGTGTTTTACAGATCATGTAGATTATGGCATAAAGAGAGATTGGGATGATCCTGAAGGTATTATCATTCGTCATGCGGTTGAGCATGGTAAAGAAGTAGATCTTGTATTAGCCAATGTGAACTATCCAAAGTATTTTGCAGCTTTAAATATGTATCAAAAAAAGTATGCATCTTCAATTTCTATCAAGAAAGGATTGGAATTTGGCATTCAATCCATTACTGTAGATGCTTATGAAAAACTATATGCTTCGTATCAGGATGACTTGGATTTTGTTTTGTTTTCGATGCATCAGGTGAATAATTTAGAGTTCTGGACGCAGGATTTCCAGAAAGGGAAAATACAGAAAGAATATAATGATGAATATTATAAAGAAATCTATCAGACAATGCAGATGTTTCATCATTATTCTTGTCTGACACACTTGGATCTACTGGCACGCTACGATGAAAATGGAATTTATCCATTTGAGAATGAAAAAGATATCATTGCGGAAATATTGAAGTATGCAATCCGTGATGGAAAAGGGATTGAAATTAATACATCCAGCTGGAAATATGGCTTAAAAGATACACAGCCATCTCGTGCAATTCTAAAATTATATAAAGATCTTGGTGGAAAAATCATTACAGTTGGTTCAGATGCACATGAAACAAAATATTTAGCTTCTCATATTAAAGATGCGTATGCTATCTTGAAAAATGAAATTGGAATTAATGAAATTTGTACATTCGATCATATGCAGCCAATATTTCACAAAATTTAATACAAGTATTTCCATAAATTTGTGGTAGGATATGTATCCGGAGACAGGAATATGGAGAAAAAAGTAATTGGTAAAGGAATTCGTTTAAATAAAGGTGAATCTGCTTTGGATGCAATGAAAAAAAGAGTTCCTCATTGGATCCATGATACAAAAAAAGATGAGCACTACATCAATGGTGTTGTATATTTACCAGGATGTACATGCTCAGAATGTGGTTTTCATTCATCTAGAGAAAAGGATGTTTGTCCACACTGTGGAAAAAGTATGCATTCTCTAAAAGGTATCTATTAATACAGGGATGCAAGAATAAAAGCAATCAATAAGACAAGAAGAGAAGGGTAAATGAATTTATTCTTCTCTTTATAATAGCCATAATGTTCATTCTCATTAAAAGCATCTTGCGAGTGTTGAGAAAATCTTTTGAGACGAATGGAATTCATATCAATGATTTTTCCTTTTTGTCCCCAAAGGATGACCGCAATCATAAAGTATAAGACACCCATGATTGTTAAGCCGTCAATAAAGTGAACATAGAATGGTCCATAGACCAGTCCATAGACTGCTGAAAGAACAGCTGCGATTGCATACAAGATACATGCAAAACGATTGAATAGTTTTTCTTTGATTTTTTTCATGCAAATATTGTACTATTGTATTTTTCGTATGAAAAGATGATATTTCGCGTTACAAAGCGATTTTATGATATTCATCAAAGCGTGTTGCGTGTTATAATAGTCGTGTTATTGGAGGAAAACAATATGGCATTTGAAAAATTAAAAAATTTTATCGCACCATTAGATGATGACGATGATGAATATGAAGATGATGATAATCAGTACGAAGAAAAGGAACAGGTTCTTCAGTACAAAGAAAGTGAAACAAAGCCAGTTTCTTCTTATGAAGCTACAAAGACTTCAGTAAATACAATTCCTACAAATGCGTCTATGGTTTTATTTGAACCAAGATCTTTTGAAGAAGCTGAAGAAATCGCAAAGCACTTAAAGAATAGAAAAGCATGTGTTGTAAACTTACATCGTTTACAGAGAGAATATGCACAAAGAACAATTGATTTCTTGACAGGTGTTGTATTTGCGTTAGATGGCACAATTCAGAAGATTGGTCATAATGTTATTCTTTGTACTCCAAAGAATGTAAATGTTACAGGTGACATTTCCCTGGAAAGCGATGATGACTAATCATGATGATTATGACTCATTAGTTGCACATTTATACGATCTTGAAGAAAAAAGCAATACATGGCATAAAACAATGCACTCTTCTTTCTTGAATGAAGAAGAAATTGCTTATGTCAGTAAAATGTTTCCACCGTCAAAGCACATACAATATGTTGGTGGATATCCAGAAGCACGGAAAAAGAAAATCGTTTTTCTCTATGATGAGGAAGATGATTTTTTTGATATCACGTGTATTTCTGCAAGAGTAGATCAAAGGTTTCGTAAAATTTCTCATCGAGATATTTTAGGAGCATTGATGCATCTACAGATTGATCGCCATTCTTTTGGAGATTTCTGGATTGATGAGGATCATATTTATTTGTATACAAATGAATCGATGGCTAGATTTCTAATAGACAACTTAACAAGAATCAATCAATTGAGTGTTCATTTTCATGAAATCCAGGAACATCCATCCCAGGTATTTCATACCAGACGAATGACTGCGATTATTGCCAGTGAAAGAATCGATGCTCTGGTTGCGGGAATTGCTCATATTTCGCGTAGTAAAGCGAAAGAAATGATCCAGCAAGGTCTTGTGCAAGTGAATCATATCACGCTTGAAGCTGGGGATAAGATGTGCGATAATAACGATACGATTTCTATTCGTGGATATGGTCGTTTTAAGTATCTTGGTGTTATGAAACAGACAAGAAGCAATCGCATCCTTGCAGAAATCGAAGTGAGTATATAAGAAGGGAAATCATCATGAGTACGCAGAAACCAACATTCAGAGTCATGAAAAATGGATATGACCGATTTGCGGTAGATGATGCAATTGATCAATACGCCCAACAGATCGAACAACTTCAGAAGAAGTTATCTTTATATCAGCAGCAGTTAGTTGAAACAACAAGAACACTGGAAGATATGAAGCAAAGATATCAGCAGATACTCACAACTGAGCAGTCTCGTCAAGAAGCTGCTGACAATATCGCTCGTCTTTCGCTTAGAGAAGCAAATGAAATTATTTCTACTGCGCAGAAAAATGCAGATGAAATTATTCGTGAAGCCATTTCAACTGCTAGATTAATATTAATTGATCTAACGAAACTGTATTCTCAGGCAACAGATGTGAAAGGTGATATGAAGAAACAATTAGAACAATTGCTTCAACAACTGGATGATTTCAGAATTCCTCAGATGCCAGATATGAGATGGCTTGAGGATGCGGAATCTAAACTGCGTTGATTGAGGACGCGCTTTTGAAAATGGAATTTATTAGAGAGCTGTGGCAGCTGAAAAACAGCAAGGAAGTTTTTGAAAAGACATCACCTCATGAACAGTCGTATATCCTGCGATAAAGGATCCAACAAGAGTATGTATAGTTGTATCTATGCATAAACTAAGGTGGTACCGCGCTTACAGCGTCCTTAGAATGAGGACGCTTTTTATATGGTGTCCTAAGAAGGAGAAGAAGTCATGGACTACAAACAAACATTACACATGCCTCAGACAGATTTTGAAATGAGAGGTAATCTTGCAAAAAAAGAACCTGGCATTTTAAAACAGTGGCAGCAAAACAACTACTATCATGAAATTCTAAAGCATCATGAAGGTGAAAAAGCATTTATCTTGCATGATGGTCCACCATATGCAAATGGTAATTTACATGCTGGTACAGCGATGAACCGTTCTATCAAGGACTTTATCGTTAGATCTCATGCAATGTTAGGATTTTACACACCATTCTTTCCAGGATGGGATACACATGGTTTACCAACGGAAAATGCAATTCAGAAATTAGGTGTTGATCGTAAGAAAATCACTGCAGCTGAATTCAGAAAGAAATGTGATGAATTTGTTCATACACAGATTGCACAACAGATGGAAACAGAACAGCGTTTAGGTCAGGTTGCTGATTATGAACATCCATATATCACACTTTTACCTGAATTTGAAGAAAGACAGGTAAAGACATTCGGAAAGATGGCAAGTGAAGGCATGATCTTCCAGGGATTAAAACCTGTTTACTGGTCACCATTCAATGAAACTGCAGTTGCGGACTCTGAAATCGTTTATCGTGATGTTAAGGACGCAACAATCTATCTTGCATTCCAGATTGCGGATGGCAAAGGCATATTAGACAGTGATGATTATTACGTTATCTGGACAACAACGCCTTGGACAATTCCATCTAACGAAGCAGTATGTTTGAATGATAATCTTGAATATGCTGAAGTACAGACAGAAAAGGGAAAACTTGTATTCTTAGCTAAATTTGTTGATCAGCTGCTTGAAAAGTTTAATCTTGAAAACCAGGGTGTTCTAAGAACATTCAAAGGTAGAGAATTAGAAGGTATTACATATCATCATGTTGTATTAGACAAGGAATGTCCAACATTACTTGGCAAGCACGTTACAGATGAAGATGGTACTGGTGTTGTTCATACAGCTGGTGGTCATGGTTTGGATGACTTCCTTGTATGTGCTAAATATGGTATCGCTCCTATCAATACTGTTGATTACCAAGGTAATATGAATGAAGAAGCTGGCAAGTATCAGGGAATGTTCTTTGAAGATTGTTCTAAGGCTGTTATTCATGATATGAATGAAAAGGGATGCTTATTAGCTGTTGAAAATATCACACATAGCTATCCACATGATGATCGTTTAAAGAAGAAGGTTATCTTCAGAGCTGTGAAACAGTGGTTCTGTTCTATTGATAAATTGAAACCACAGCTCTTAGATGAAATTGACAACAAGATTACATGGCATAACTCATTCGGTCAGAAGAGAATGCATAATATGATTGCGGATAGAGGTGACTGGTGTATTTCTAGACAGAGACTCTGGGGTGTACCAATTCCTATCATCTACAATGAAGATGGTTCTCCAATCATGGAACTTGAAGTATTTAATCATATTGCTGAATTGTTTGGTAAATATGGTTCTAACTACTGGTTTGAACATGATGCAAAGGATCTTTTACCAGAAGGATACACAAATCCAAAATTTCCAAATGGTAACTTTACAAAAGAAAAGGATATCATGGACGTCTGGTTCGATAGTGGATCCAGCTGGAATGAATTGCAGGCTAGAGGATATGATTATCCATGTGATCTATACTTTGAAGGCAGTGACCAGTATAGAGGCTGGTTCAACTCTTCATTGATCGTTTCTACTGCAGTCAATGGAACAGCTCCATATAAGGAAGTTCTTTCTCATGGCTATGTTGTTGACTCTAAGGGTGAAAAGATGAGTAAGTCTGTTGGTAATGTTGTAAATCCAATGGATATTATCAATGTTAATGGTGCCGATGTATTTAGACTTTGGGCTATGACATCTGACTTCAAGGAAGACTTGAAGCTTGGACCAAGCAATATTAAGCAGGTTTCTGATCAGTATCGTAAGATTAGAAATACATTCCGTTTCTTGTTAGGTAATATCAATGCAAATGATTTTGATCCTAAGAAGGATATGGTTGCTTATGATGATCTTACAGCTGTAGATCAGTACATCCTGGTAAAACTGAATGATGTAGTCAAAGAAGTTCGCAAGGATTGTGAAGAGTATGACTATGTCGATACTTCTAAAGTGTTGATGAACTTTATGGTAAATGAATTATCTTCTTACTATTGTGATTTCACAAAGGATATTCTTTACTGTAATGCATTAAATGATACAAGAAGAAGACAGGTACAGACAGTTTACTGGAAGTGTCTGGATGCATTGGTTAAGCTTTGGGCACCATTCCTCTGCTATACAACAGAAGAAGTATGGATGCATTTCAACAATGACGAAGCTGAATCTGTTCATTATTGTCATTTCCCAGCAGTGGAATCTTATGCAAATGCTGATGCACTGAAGGAAGAATTTGCTTCCTTGCTTGATGTTAGAACTGATGTCATGAAGGCTTTGGAAGAAAGCAGAAATGCTAAGACAATCGGTACAGCACAAGAAGCTGAAGTACAGTTGACAGTATGTGAAGAAGATGCTGACAAGTTAAATGAAGGCTTGAATGGAAGCTTGGCACAGTGGCTCATTGTTTCTAAGGCAACGGTTGAAGTTGGTGCAGAAAGAAGTGTCAAGGTTGTCAAGGCAACAGGTACAAAGTGTCCAAGATGCTGGAATTACTCTACAGATGCTGATGAAAATGGACTCTGTCCAAGATGTCAGGTTGTGATGGAAGCTGAAAAGTAATTAAAATGAAGAAAACAGATGAAAATTAAAATTCATCTGTTTTTTTAATATCGGTATTCATCTTTTCTTGTAATCAGGAAATAGATAGAGATGGGTAATGCGAGTATTTCTGCACAGGCTGTAGACAGCCAGATTCCATCTGAACCAAACAGCTGTGGTAATACGAGAATACATGTTGTTTGAAATAATAATGTTCGAACAAAAGAGATACATGCTGAAATTTTTCCGTTATTCAATGCGGTGAAGTATGCGCTTGTCATTGTATTTAATCCAAAAAACAAGAATGTAAAGCAATAGAGTGAAAATGCTTTGACTGTGATTTCCAGCAGATCTTTTGAGTATCCAACGAACAGCTGTGCAAGATATGGAGAAGAAAATCTGCAGATAACTGTAATTAATATTGAACTGATTCCAACAGTGTATCCAAAGTATATTGCAACGAAGATAAACTGTGCGTACATGAGTACACCATATGTCACAACACCATTTTTTCCAAGGTACTTCAACAGCTGCAGATTAAATAGCATAGATACTAAGGAAGAAGAAATATTTGTCATGAATTCAGAAGCACCGTTGGATGCTACATGTATGACAGGAGATGCTTCCAGCTTTGTTGGAATAATTTTTAATAGTGAGCTATTCTTTTTCATGAAGTAAATGATTGGAAAAATCCACCAATACTTTGTGAAATCCCTGTCGCAAGTGCGGCACTGGTAATCCCAAGTGGGAATACCGCAATCAGAATAAAATCAATAGGCAGACAAAGAACTATGTACATGAAAAAACGAGCCATTGTGACTCGTTTTTGATTAAAGTTCAATCTTTTTGAATTGTTCCCAAGGAAGATCTTTCTTTCCAAAGTGACCATAGTTAACTGTTTCACGATAGATTGGACGTCTGAGATCTAATTCATCAATGATGTTTTTTACAGAGAAATCGAAGTTCTTTAATACAATTGCCTGTAATTCATCATCTGAATATTTACTTGTTCCAAAAGATTTTACATATACAGAAATTGGCTGTTGAACACCGATTGCATAAGACAGTTCTAACTGACACTTATGTGCTAAACTATTGGCAACTAGATTCTTACAAACGTATCTAGCATAGTAGGCAGCAGAACGATCGACCTTTGTTGGATCCTTACTGGAGAAGCATCCACCACCAATAGGGGCATAGCCACCATATGTATCTACAACAATCTTTCTGCCTGTAGTACCAGAGTCTCCCCAGGAGCCACCAAGTACAAAGGAACCGGATGGATTGATGAGGTATTTTGTATTTTCATCAACAAGAGATGGATCAATGACTGGATCAATGACTTGTTCCTTGATGCACTTTCTGATTTCTTCTTGTGTTACATCAGCAGTATGCTGTGTAGATACAACGATTGTATCAACTCTTGTAAGCTTTCCATCAACGTATTCAGCTGTCACCTGTGTTTTACCATCTGGTCTTAAGAATGGTGTCTGTCTTCTGACTTCTTCCAGTTTTTTAGCAAGCTTGTGTGCTGTGATAATTGCATAAGGCATCAATTCTTCTGTTTCATCATCAGCATAGCCAAACATGATACCTTGATCTCCTGCAGAGATTTCATCATGCGCAACAGCACCATTGATTTCACTGGATTGCTTGTTTACTTTTACAAGTACGTGATATTCTTCATCATAACCGATTTCTTTCATGACCTGTAAAGCAATCTTTTCATAATCAATAACTGCGTTTGTTCCAGCTTCACCATAGACAAGAATCAAATCATCTTTAATTGTTGCTTCCACAGCCATATGGCTTTTGGGATCTTGACGTAAAGCTTCATCAAGGATAGAATCTGCGATCAGATCACAGACTTTGTCTGGGTGTCCGCTTGTGACAGACTCAGACGTAAAATAAAATTTTGGCATAAAAAAACCCTTTCCTTTCGTTTGTCTTTTTAACGTAGAATGAAAGAGATCGTTTTTACTCTTTCTTAATCGTTACCAGCTGTACCACCTTATTTCCTTTTTTTGAAAACAGGTTGGTATGAGGCTTATAGAGCTAGTCCTCTAACCTCATTCTTGATTAAAGACAAGTATATTTAAACATGATATATATAATTAATCAAACGACACATTATGCATTGTGTATTTCATTTAAGATTTTTTATATCAAAGAAATGGTATAATCTTTTCAATGGAGGAACATATGAATATTCATTTAAAGTCTGAAACAAAAGAAGCAATCAAAGCTTTTTCAATATCTGGCATTATTATTGTTTTATTTTATTTAATTATTTCAAATTTAGATGTTCTTGGTGGTACTATTGGATCTATTTTCCATGCATTGCTTCCATTTATCTTTGGTATGATTCTAGCTTTTCTTTTAATACCATTAAGAAATCTTGCGGAAAATAAACTGTTAAAAAATACAAAGTTTTCTAAAAGAACAAAGAGATATATCGCTGTTGCAATATCGATTGTTGCATTATTAGGTATTTTGATTGGATTCTTTTCTCTGCTTGTTCCACAGGTTATTTCTTCTATTTCCATGTTTGTTGGTAACTTATCCAATTACATTACAAATGCATCAAAGCTGATTCAACAGTTAGGTGGTAAAGATACAGAACTGATCGATACATTAACAAATCTATTAATGGATGGTGCAAGTCAATTAGCAAAATGGATGACTGGTGCTTCTGGTGGATTTACAAAGCTTGTCAGCTATGTTGGTGATATTGTGACACAAGTCATTAATTTCTTGATTGGTATCATTATTGCATTATATCTATTATTAGATTCTGAAAAATTTATATTACAGATGAAGAAAGTGACATATTGTATTGTTCCTGAAAATGTTGCTTTAGATCTTACCTCAATATTCAAATTGACAGCGGATATGTTCTATAAATTTATTTCTGGTAAAGCAGTTGATTCATTGATTATTGGAATCATCTGTTATGTGGGATGTAAATTATTGAACATGCCATATTCAGTATTGATTGCCTTGGTTGTTGGTATAACAAATATGATTCCGGTATTTGGACCGTTCATTGGTGCTGTTCCCTGCTTATTGATACTTGTTATGATTGACTGGGTGAAGGCTGCAGAATTCCTTGTATTTGTTATTGTTCTTCAGCAGTGTGATGGAAATATTATTGGACCATATATCTTGGGTGATGCGGTTGGCTTACCAACATTATGGGTAATGTTCGCAATCATTATTGGTGGTTCTATGTTTGGTGTTGTTGGTATGTTTATTGGTGTTCCAACATTCGCAGTCATCTATACATTGGTTAAACAGGCAGTCCATCATAAATTAAAACAAAAACGATTGAATTTTGATTCAGGAGAATAAAAGGCGCAAATGCGTCTTTTTTTCATAACAAAAAAACAGAAGGGGATATCCCTTCTGCTTTAGTCAAAGTCAAATAACATTTCTTCGTATAATGGCAGTTTATAGAAATTACGTGAAGCAATCTGTTCATAACGGTCAATGTATTTACGAAGTTCTAACATTGCAGGAACAACTGTATAGTAGATTTTCTTTCCACATTCAAAGTCATCACCAGTTTCATTGGCTTCTTTCCAGAGCGTTGTCATTTTTTCTGTTGCACTGTATGTGTTATCAATGAGTTCAGATAACTGATCCATTCTTGTTTCAAAGAATTTAGGACATTTCTTTGCTTTTGATGCAGCTTCAGCATAGAAATCAAATTCAGCACTCATTGCTGGAAGAACATCTTTTCTGCCCATTTCAATCAATGTTCTTACTTCAATATCCATCATACGATCATATTGTTCTGCCATGATGAGTCGATTCGCATGAAGTTCCTTTTCAGAATAAACACCATTGCTTGTAAATAAATGAATGACTTTAGGATCTTTTAAGATCTCTGTTGCTTCAATGTAACTGCTGACGTTTGGAAGACCTCTTCTAGCAGCTTCCTTTTCCCATTCTTTAGAATAGCCATCTCCAGAGAATAAGATACGCTTATGTTCATGAATCAACTGACGGCAGATATCTAATGCCTTTTCACGAATATCTGCTAAATATTTGATGCCTTCTAACTGATCTGCAATATCATTCAGGCTTTCTGCCATGATTGTATTCAATACTGTATTTGTAAAGGAAGCAGACATACTTGATCCAAGCATTCTGAATTCAAATTTGTTGCCAGTGAATGCAACAGGGGAAGTTCTGTTACGGTCTGCATTATCATGTGGAATATAGGATAGACCACTGACAGGGTTGAATTCTGTATTTTCTTCTTTGGAAGTTTTGATTTTCTGGTTTGTATAGATAGAATACAGAATATCTTCAATATAAGAGCCAAGGTAAATAGAGATGATTGCTGGTGGAGCTTCATCAGCACCTAGACGATGGTCATTTCCACAACAGGATGCAGAAAGTCTTAATAGAACAGGATATTCATCAACTGCACGGATAAATGCACTGATGAATGTCAAGAAACGAATATTTTCTGCTGGTTTTTTACCTGGATCAAATAAGTTTTGACCATTGTCAGTAATAATAGAATAGTTATTGTGTTTACCAGAACCATTGATGCCTTCAAATGGTTTTTCATGTAAAAGACAGGCAAAACCATATTTCTTGGCAGTCTTTCTTAAAATATCCATTGTCAGCTGGTTCTGGTCAACTGCGATATTTCCTTTTGAGAAAATAGGTGCCAGTTCAAATTGTCCTGGAGCAACTTCATTATGTTCAGTCTTTGCATAGATGCCAAGTTTCCATAGCTCTTCATTGATTTCTTTCATGAATGCCTGTACTCTTGGTGGAATTGCACCAAAGTAATGGTCATCTAATTCCTGACGTTTTGTTGAAGGTGTACCGAACAGGGTTCTTCCACAGAGTTTTAAATCTAAACGTCTCTGGAAGTATTTTAAGTCAATTAAGAAGTATTCTTGTTCTAAGCCGACGGAGATATCACAGCTCTTGACTTCTTTATCTCCTAATAAATTAACAACACGTGTTGCGGCTTTTGAAAGTACTTGTAAAGATTTGAGGAGTGGTTCTTTTCGATCTAATGCTTCACCATTGTAGGATACGAATACTGTAGGAATGCATAATACATTGTCTTTAATGAAGACAGGGGAAGTAACATCCCAATATGTATAGCCTCTTGCTTCGAATGTAGCTCTTAAACCACCGGATGGGAAACTGGATGCATCTGGTTCACCTTTGATTAGCATTTTTCCAGAGAATCTTGAGATTGGCTGTCCGTTTGCACCTGGTTCAATGAATGCGTCATGCTTTTCAGCTGTGCCGCCTGTTAAAGGCTGGAACCAGTGAGTGAAATGTGTTGCGCCATGTTCCATTGCCCAACGCTTCATCGCATGAGCAATTGCATCTGCAGTTTGACGGTCAAGCTGTTCTTCATTTGCCTCTGTTGCTTTCCAGGAATCATAGACTGGTCTAGGAAGTCTTTCTTCCATTTCAACTTCAGTAAATACGAGTGATCCAAAATCTTTGTAAGTATTTTCCATGAAAATTCTCCTTTTCCATAAAAATTTTAAAGAAAAGATTGGATTTTTTCAATAATTTTAGAAAAAAGCACAAAAAAATATAAAAAAAGCAGAAATTTTCTGCTTTTGATTAGAAATTTATGTTTTCGTAACCGAATGGTGTAGATTCAAGTAATTTTACTGATCTAACTTCTTCAACTTCATCAATCAAGATTGCCTGAACACCTTCTGAAATATCTGAACTAGCCATTAAACATCCAGCACATGCACCTGTCATTGTGACAGTCACGACACCATCCTGGAAATCTACAAATTCGACATCACCACCATCAGCCTGTAAATAAGGACGAATCTTATTAAGTGTATGATTGATACGACGAATGAGATCTTCTCTTGCGGGCGTTTCAGCATTTAACATTGCTTCCTTGTTTTCTTCACTTACTTCTGTAGAGTTATTTTCAGGAGCTGGAATCTCATGACCTTTAATATTGTCTTCGATTTGCTTGTTGATTCTTTCTTCTTCACTCATGTTTATGCCTCTTTTCAGAGAATAGTTTACCAAATTATGAGTGGCATGCAACTGATATGATTTTGAATGTGCTATACTTAACCGTGGAGAAACATATGAAGTATAAAACAGGAATGATTGTTGAAGGAAAAGTAACTGGCATTCAGCCATATGGTGCATTTGTGAATTTAGATAGTCAAAATGCCGGTTTGATTCATATTTCTGAAATTAGTGATGGCTTTGTCAAAGATATCAGTAAATATGTACAGGTTGGAGATCATGTCAAAGTGAAAATCATTGATTTTGACAAGAAGCATCATCAGGCACGTTTATCTTTAAAAGCATTGAGTAAGCCAAGAGTCAGAAAAGCAAGAAGACAACATGTCTATCAGGCACCATCTTTACCATCGATGAAGCTGGGATTTCAATCTATTGCTTCACATATGGATGCATGGGTGAAAGAAGCGGAAGTTAATATTTTACAAAAATAATGAAAGGGCAAGATGCTCTTTTTATTATGCCTTTTATTTAATTTCTATGTATTTAAATCAATAGCATGCTATTGACAGTGTGCTATTGAAATGCTATATTTTGCATCGAGGTGGTTATGGCAAAAATAGTAGATATCGGATTTCGTATCAAAAAAATAGATGATTTACTGTGCAAAAAAGCAGATGAAACGATGCAGAAGATGGGCGTGACATTTTCACAGCATCATACACTTGTTTATTTGCATCATCAGAAAAATCAGATATCGTCATTGAAGAATATGGAACATCATTTTCATGTTTCACAGGCAACAATGGCAGGGATTGTAAAACGGTTAGAAGAAAAGAAACTGGTCGATGCATTTACTTCAGAAAATGATAAACGTGTCAAGATGGTTGTGCTGACAGAAAAAGGGGAAGAGATTTGTCAGAAAAGCAGAGCCTTGATGCAGAAGAGTGAAATGAAAATGCGTTCTTTGTATTCAGAAGAAGAGATGGAGCAGTTTGATATCTATCTCGATCGTCTATTAGAACAATTGAATCAGGAGGAAAAATAATGTTAAAAACATTCAAAGCTTGTATTGGACAATACAAAAAAGCAACGATCTTAACACCAATCTTTACTTCATTAGAAGTATTGATGGAAGTATTGATTCCTTTTATTACAGCTTCATTAATTGATAAAGGAATTAACAGTGGAGATATGTCAGCTGTTATCAAATATGGACTCATAATGCTTTTATTAGCATTTGTTTCTTTATTTTGTGGATTCATGAGTGGAAAATATTCTGCAGAAGCTTCTACAGGATTTGCGGCAAATCTAAGAGAAAAGATGTACAAGAATATTCAAACATACTCATTCTCAAATATTGATAAATTCTCAACAGCTGGACTTGTTACAAGACTGACAACAGACGTAACAAATGTACAGAATGCATTTATGATGATCATTCGTATGGCAATTCGACCACCACTGATGCTGACAATGTCAATTATCATGTGTTTATCAATTTCACCATCACTTTCTATGGTATTCTTAGTCGCAATTGTTTTTTTAGCAACGATGATTATTTCTATTCTTCCACGTGTTAATAAAGTGTTCTCAGAAACATTTTCAAAATATGATGATTTAAACGCAGAAGTACAGGAAAACGTTACAGGTATCAGAGTTGTAAAATCCTATGTGCGTGAAGAGTATGAAAAGAAGAAATTCTCTAAAGCTGCGAATACGCTTAGAAAATTATTTGAAAAGGCAGAAGGTATGATGGCACTTGTCAGCCCAATCATGAATCTGGCTGTGTATGGCTGTATCGTAGCGTTGAGCTGGTTTGGTGCACATCAGATTGTTGGTGGAACATTAACAACAGGTCAATTGACATCTACGTTCTCTTATATCATGTCAATTTTAATGTCATTGATGATGTTAAGTATGGTCATCGTTATGATTACAATGTCATTTGCTTCCGCAAAGAGAATTGATGCGGTAATCAATGAAGTAGCTGATATTCAAAATCCTGAACAGCCTGTGATGGAAGTTGTAGATGGTTCCATTGATTTTGATCATGTGAATTTCTCTTATGCTTCTGGCAGTGGAGAAAATGTGTTGAATGATATCGATTTACATATTCATTCTGGTGAAACGATTGGTATCATCGGTGGAACAGGTTCTGGCAAGAGTACATTTGTTTCTTTGATTTCTCGCTTGTATGATGTTACGAAAGGTGATGTCAAGGTTGGTGGAGTCAATGTGAAAGACTATGATATCGATACACTGCGTAATGAAGTATCTGTTGTTCTTCAAAAGAACGTTCTATTTTCTGGTACTGTCTTAGAAAACTTGAGATGGGGAAATGAAAATGCCAGTGAAGAAGAATGCTGGAAGGCATGTGAACTTGCATGTGCGGATGAATTCTTGAAAAAGAATCCAGATGGATTGCAGGCACGTGTTGAGCAGGGTGGTAATAACTTCTCTGGTGGACAGAAACAGCGTTTATGTATTGCTAGAGCACTGTTGAAATCACCAAAAGTATTGATTCTTGATGACTCTACAAGTGCTGTTGATACCGCAACGGATGCAAAAATTCAAAATGCATTCCAGACAGAAATTCCTGATACAACAAAGATCATTATTTCTCAAAGAATTTCTTCTGTGAAAAATGCTGATCGTATTATTGTGATTGATAATGGTAAGATTTCTGGATTTGATTCTCATGAAAACTTATTGAAGACAAATACAATCTACCGTGAAATTGAAGAAGCACAGAATAAAGCTGGTGGCGATTTTGATAAGCCACAGATGGACTAGGAGGTGAAATGGTATGCCAAGAGGACAAATGAGACCTGTAAAAAAAGTGAAAAAGGGTACTTTTACTCGTGTTGTTAAATACATGTTCCAAGATTACATGCCACAGATGATCTTAGTTGTTGCCTGTATCTTTATTTCTGTATTCTGTACGTTACAAGGAACGTTATTCCAGAAGACATTGATTGACTCCTATATTCTTCCAATGCTGAAGAGTGGTTCTACAGATTTTACACCACTTGCTTCTGCAATTCTGAAACTGATTGGAATTCTATCTGTTGGTATTTTAGCTAGTTTCCTCTATAACAGAATCATGGTAACTGTATCACAGGGAACAATGGAAAAGATGCGTGAAGAAATCTTCTCACATATGGAAACTTTACCAATTCGTTATTTTGATACACATTCTCATGGAGATATCATGTCTGTTTATACAAACGATGTTGATACAATGCGACAAGTCATTTCACAGACAATTCCAAATGTGATTTCTTCATCCATTACAATCATTTCTTCTTTTGTATCTATGATTCTTTTATCCATTCCACTGACACTTGTTTCATTAATGATGATTGGATTAATGATGATCGTAGTAGTGAAAATTGGCGGAAAATCTTCTAAATACTTCATGGAACAGCAGAAATCCTTAGGACAGCTGAATGGATATGTAGAAGAAATGATCCAGGGTGTTAAGGTAGTTAAAGTATTCTGTCATGAAAAAGAATCTGTGGAAGGATTTGAAAAGAACAATGAACAATTAAGAGTTAGCGCAAATAATGCAAACAAGTTTGCGAATATCATGATGCCTATTATGGGAAATCTAGGTAATATTTCCTATGTATTGATTGCGGTCGTTGGTGCCGGGTTATCTTTGAGTGGATTAACAGGATTGACACTTGGCACACTTGTATCATTCCTGACATTGAATAAAAACTTTACAATGCCAGTCACACAGATTTCCCAACAGGTTAATGCGGTTGCTGCAGCAATGGCAGGTGCAGAAAGAATCTTTGATCTGTTAGATGAAAAGAGTGAAGATGATGATGGATATGTGACGCTTGTCAATGCAGTTGAAGATGCAGATGGAACACTGCATGAAGCAGATCACAGAACAGGTGTATGGGCTTGGAAGCATCCGCATAAAGCAGATGGTACGATTACATATCGAAAGCTTGAAGGAAAGATTACAATGGATGATGTTGATTTCTCATATGATGGAAAGAAAACAGTACTTCATAATGTAACGCTGTATGGCATGCCTGGTGAAAAGATTGCCTTTGTTGGATCTACTGGTGCTGGTAAAACAACAATTACAAATCTGATCAACCGTTTCTATGATATTGAAGATGGAAAAATCAGATATGATGATATCAATATCAACAAGATCAAGAAATCTTCTCTTAGAAGATCTTTGGGTATTGTTTTACAGGATACGCATCTGTTTACAGGAACAATCATGGATAATATCCGTTATGGAAGACTCGATGCAACGGATGAAGAATGTATTGCGGCAGCTAAGCTTGCAAATGCAGATGGCTTTATCAGAAGACTTCCAAATGGATATCAGACAGAAATCAATTCTGATGGTGGTACCCTTTCTCAAGGGGAAAGACAGTTGTTGTCTATTGCTAGAGCTGCAGTAGCAGATGCTCCAGCAATGATTCTTGATGAAGCAACTTCATCCATCGATACAAGAACAGAATCTCTTGTACAGAAGGGTATGGATGCTTTGATGAATGGAAGAACAACATTTGTGATTGCTCATCGATTATCTACTGTTCAGAACTCTGACTGTATTATGGTACTTGAAAATGGTCGTATCATTGAACGTGGTAACCATGATGAATTGATTGCAAAGAAGGGTAGATATTATCAGTTGTATACTGGAAATGCAATTGGAGAAGAATAACTGCACGAATTTCGTGCAGTTTTGCTTTATAATGGAAACATGTTAGAAATATTTTGTGCAATATATCCAGAAGCAAAGCCATTGATTGAAACGTTTCATCTAAAGAAAGAAAGGAATACTGTATTTGATCAATTCAGTAATGAAGATCATACAATACGCTGTACATTAACAGGTGTTGGAAAAGAAAATGCCAGTGCTGCGGTAACAATGACACTAATGCATTCTTCGCATCCATTTGTTCTATCCTATGGATGCAGTGCGTATTTAGATCAAGAAGCAACAGGTTTATTTCAGGCGTGTTCAATCTGTGATATTGATACGGGAATTGCGTATTATCCTGATCTATTGATTGCAACAGATTGTAAAGAATGTGGCTTTTTTACAGGGAGTCAATTATTGCAGGATGATATCAATCCAAGAAGTACATTACCTGTGCCATTTGATTTAAAAGTATATTTAGAAAGCATGCATTATAAATATCCATCCTATTATTTATATGACATGGAATCCAGTGCAGTCTATCAAAGTGCGAATCGCTTTGTGGGACCTCATGAAATGATGTTTCTTCGCTATACAACGGATCAGGATGCAAGAAGTATTCATGCAGATGAAGTGTATAGAAGATCAAAAGAAAATATTCCAGTTTTAGAACAAATCATCCAAAAGATTTTTGTATTTCATGAAGAAGAAAAAAAAGAAATGGATACTGTGGTACAACAGTTCAAAGACAAGATTCATGCCTCAACAACGCAGGTAAATCAGATTGATCAGATCGTTATGTATTGTATGAGTGCAGGGATTGATTATGTATCGATTCTGCATGAACTTTTAAAACAGGATATTCAAGAAAAAGAAGATGGAAAGAGAGTATTGAATGCATTTCAAAGAAGATGTTGTGGTGAATAAATTCTCACATATTTATATTGAAGAAGAGATGAAAGATAATGCGATGACAAAAAAAATCACATCGTTTTTTCCGCATGCTTCAAAAATTATCATTCATGATTATCGTGATGTATTTAATCGCAGGAAACAGTCACATGCACATCAGAAATCTTCACAGAATCTGATTCTCGCTAAAAAAAAGAATGATTTTCTATATCCATCTTCTCCAGTATGTCAATCGTTTGATTATGAAAATTTCTATTACACAACGACAATGATGAATTGTATTTACGATTGTGAATATTGTTTCTTGAAAGGGATGTATCCTTCGGGCAATTTAGTGATATTTGTGAATATTGAAGATTTTCTGCATGAAATCGAAAATCGTTTGAAAGAGCATTCCATATATTTATGTGTATCTTATGATACGGATATGCTTGCATTAGAACCAATCACACAATATGCAAAAATCTTGAGTGAATTTACAGAAAAACATCCTTCTCTTTGTATTGAAATACGAACAAAAGGAACATATTCGCAAGACTGGAAGAATGTATGTGTGAGTGAGCGTGTGATTTTAGCTTTTACGCTTTCTCCAGAATATGTCATATCTCACTATGAACATGGAACACCACCATTAACAAAGAGAATTGCAATGATCCAGGAAGCAATGAAGATGGGATATCCTGTACGTTTATGTTTTGATCCGATTATTGCTTTTCAGGGATACGAAAAAGAATATTTAGAAATGGTACGACTTGTAAAAGAAAGCATTGATCTGAAACGAGTAAAAGACATCAGTATTGGCTCTTTTCGTATATCCAGGAATTATCTGAAAGATATGCGAAAGCAATATCCAGACAGCAGTGTTTTGCAATATCCATATGTTTGTGATCATGGATTCTATCATCTAAGAGATGATATCCAAAAAAAAGTTGAACATACGGTCTTAGATGCACTGGATGAAGTCAAAGATAAGATTTATCAATGGGAGAATGAATAAATGAAAACGGCAATTGTAACAGGTGCATCTTCAGGTATTGGAAAAGCCATTGCGGAAGTACTTGTAAAAAACGGGTATGAAGTATATGGCATTGGAAGAAACTTTACAGAAGATGTAAGATTTCATGCAATCGTATGCGACTTATTAGATGAAAAGCAGTATCAGGCAATGATGCTCTCATTACCGAAAGAAATTGATGTACTGGTGAATAATGCAGGATGTGCATATTATGGGATGCATGAGACGATAAGTGACGCTAGAATTCATGAGATGATCAAACTGAATCTGGAGATTCCAGAAAGAATGAGTCAGCACTATATTAGAGCATTGCGTCTTAGACAAGGGTTGATGATTAATGTTGCAAGTATAACAGGAACCCACCCCTCACCTCATGCTGCGTGCTATGCAAGCACAAAAGCAGCTATGATTTCCTTTTCAAATTCTATATTTGAAGAAAATCGAAAACATGGTGTCAAGGTAACGTGTTTGATTCCAGATATGACGGAAACAAATCTATATCGAAATGCGGATTTTAAAGCAGATGAGAATGATGGATGCTGTCTGTATCCGATGGATATTGCCAATGTTGTTGAACAGATTCTCTCGCAAAGAAATGGAATTGTCGCAAAGGAAATCATTATTCAGCCACAATTTCATCGCATTCAAAAGAAGAAATAGACAGTGTAAAGTCAACAGTGTCTATTTTTTTAATCATTTTTAAGAAAAAATGTATTTCTTGAAAATGTTGTATTTTATCAGTGAAAAATAAAATTCTTACAGATAGAAGCGTTCATGTAGTATCTGTAAGTGCGTTTATGCGTATGTTATAATAATGCAAGAAATTAAAAAAGGAGCGTGATCCTCTTGTCTATATATTCATTTGGTTTAACATTTTCAAATATTCGTTCATTCATCGTAATGCTGCTAGACATCTTTGTGATGTGGTTTATTTTTTTCTATGCATTGAAAATTGTTCGTTCAAATCAAAGAACGATTCAGATCTTTAAAGGTATTATCCTTGTCATTGTCATCGATGCATTAGCAAAACTGCTTGGATTAAAATCACTGGAATACCTGGCAGATATGTTTATCAACTATGGATTTCTGGCAATTATTATTATCTTTCAGCCAGAAATTCGTTCATTGCTTGAAAAGATTGGGCAATCCAATATTTTTTCTCGTATGACAACATTGACAGGAAATGAAAAGGAAAATCTTGTAGATCAGATTGTTACTGCAGTTATGCTTTTAAGTAAGGATCAGACAGGTGCTTTGATTTCCATTGAAGAAAGTCAGTCACTGGATGCATATGTTGCGACAGGAACAAAACTGAATTCTGATGTAACGGCAGAATTATTAACATCCATCTTTGTTACAAGTACGCCATTGCATGATGGTGCAGTCATTATCCAGGGGGATAAGATTGCTTGTGCTTCTGCATATTTCCCACCAACAAATGCAGATCTTCCTTCACGCTTTGGTGCGCGTCATAGAGCTGCCATTGGTTTTTCTGAAGTTACAGATGCGGTAACAATCGTTGTTTCAGAAGAAACAGGTGCAGTATCCATCACGGAAGGTGGAAAGATTATTCCTATCAAGGATAGAAAATCACTAAGGGAATACTTATATAAAGCAATTGTTTCCAGTAACAATGATAAGTCACCAAAGAAGCCAAATGGTGATGAAGAAGATACACGTGGCATTCTTTCTATGTTGAAAGTAAAGAAGCAGTCTGCACCTCAAGAAAATGTACGTGAAGATATCATTCATGATGAAGTACAGAAAGATGTACAGATGATTCATCAGTTAGCAGATGAAGAAGCTAAGGCAGCGGAAATTAAACTGCCACATAAGAAGAAACGCCCAGCGCCATCTTATCCTTCACAGGAAAGAAAGATAGTTCCTCAACAGGTAACAACACAAGCAAAAGTACAGCCAGTTGCGAAAATGACACCTGAAGAAGTCAAAGCAGCACGTGAGAATGCATATAACCAGTATAAGGTTCAAAAAGAAACAAAGATTACACCAATCTTAAATGAAGAAGATCGTCAATTTGATACAAGCAAATTAGACATTTCTAAGATCGTTGGTTTTAATCATGAATTGGAAAAAGAATTTAAAATGGTTGAAAAGCTCGACAACACATCCAAGAATGATTTTAAAGGAGGTGATCGAGAATGAGTAAAAAGAATACAAATTTAGAAAATAAGACAGAACGTGCAAATCGTATTGCAGAACAATCTAAAAAAGTGAAAAGAACATATGAAAAAATGGAAGATTTTCTATTTAGAGTATTACGTGCCTTCTCAACATTTCTTGATAAAGTTCTCTTCAATGAAAAATATAGTAAGGTAGTTTCATTGGTTCTTGCGGTTCTGTTATATGCAATTGTTAACTACAATGCATTATCTACTTCCTTCCAGTCATCATTACGTTATTCTAAAACGTTATCTGATGTAACGGTTCTGGCAAAATATAACTCTGATACTTTTGAAATTTCAGGATTGCCTGAAAAGGTAGATGTTATTTTGACGGGTGATGCCGCAAATGTAACTTCTGCCGCAAATGCAGAAAATGGTACAGTGATCTGTGATCTTGATGGATTAACAGAAGGAGAACATGAAATTAAACTGACGACAGAAGGATATGGCAACAATGTCAATGTTGTGGTGAATCCTACAAATGTTAATGTTGTGATGAAGAAGAAGACAACGCGTCAGTTTGATATTTCCTATGACTTTATCAATCAGGATAAGATGGAACAGATCTATTCTGCAGGTACACCTGAATTTGAATATACAAAGATCAATGTACGTGCTTCCAAGGATACATTAGATTCGATTGCGTTTGTTAAGGCATTGATTGATGTCAGTGGACAATCTGCAGACTTTGAACAGGATGCGGTACTTGTTGCATATGATTCTAGTGGTAAACCAGTGAATGCTGATATTGTTCCAAATACAGTACATGTGAAAGTTCCAGTGACTTCTCCAAATAAATCTGTCAATATTCAAGTACAGGTCAGTGGCGAAGTTCCAGATGGAAAGGCAATTGATTCTATTACAATGGATCAGCAGACAGTAACAATCTATGGTTCCGAAACAACACTTGCGAATATTGATCAGGTCGTAGTTACATTAGATGCAGGTACATTGACAAAGGATTCTACTGTATTACGTCCAATTGTTTTACCTGCTGGTGTAACAAGTGCGACAAATACACAAGTAACAATGAATATTACGCTTGCTGATGCGGAAGAAAAAACAATTGATGATATTCCAATCAATGTCATTAACAATAACAAACATTACAAGGCATCTCAGCCAGATAATAAGACAACAACATCTGTAACTGTAAAAGGTACAAAGAATAATATTGATAAATTAGCTGCAGATGATATCAACGTATATATTGATATGAAAGATGTTCAGCCTGGCTTGCAGAAATTTGCATTGCAGATTGAACAGCCAAAGGATGGATTTGTTGTATATACATTGAATGAATCAGAATATGAATTAAATGTTTTAGGTGAAACAAGTGACGCAGACCAGAGCGAAGGAGGAAATGTTAATAATGACTAAATATTTCGGAACAGATGGAATTCGTGGAAAAGCAAATGAAACTTTGACAGCGGATAGAGCATTTCAGGTAGGCAGATATCTAGGCTACTACTATTCAAAAGAAGGCAAGAAAAAAATCGTCATCGGAAAGGATACAAGACTTTCCAGTGACATGCTTGAAAATGCATTGGCAGCTGGTATTGCTTCACAAGGATGTGATGCATATCTTGTCGGATACTGTCCAACACCAGCAATCTGCTATCTGACACACAATGAAGATTTTGAATGTGGTGCAATGATTTCTGCATCTCATAATCCATTCTATGATAATGGAATCAAGGTATTCTCTAAGGATGGTATTAAGCTGACGAGTGATGTAGAAGATCTGATTGAAGACTATATTGATGGTAAAGTTACACTGGATTACGCTACAGGAGAAGCAATTGGAAAAATTATTCCATATGAAAGAGGCATTGAAAACTACTTGAACTTTGTCTGCGAAGAGTTTGATATTGATCTGCATGGTGTGAATATCGCAATGGACTGTGCCAATGGTTCTGCAAGTGTAACGGCAGAAAGAGCACTCAAGATGCTTGGGGCAAATGTATATGCAATGCATAATGAACCAAATGGTATCAATATCAATACACAGGCAGGGTCAACACACCCACAGTTATTCCAGCAGTATATGAGAGAACATGAGGGTGAATATGATCTTGGATTGACATTTGATGGAGACGCAGACCGTCAGATCCTTGTTCGTCCAAATGGAGAACTTGTAGATGGTGACTACATGCTTTATATTCTAGGCAGATACTACAAAGATCAGAATACATTGACAGGCAATACAATCGTTACAACTGTTATGGCAAATCTTGGTTTGTGGAAAGCAATGGAAAGAGACGGCATCAACGTTGAAAAGACACAGGTTGGTGACAAGTATGTGTATGAACAGATGTGCAGACATGGCTATATTGTTGGTGGAGAACAGTCAGGACATATTATCCTGAAGCATCACGCAACAACAGGAGATGGCTTAATGACAGCCTTGTCTATTCTGAAAGTCATGAAGAGAACAGGCAAGACAATTGATGAACTGTGTGAGGGATTGACAATCTATCCACAGCTGTTAGTGAATGTTAAGGTTGTAGACAAGACACAGGTATTGCATGATGAAGAAATCAATGCGGCAATTGCATCTGTAGAAAAACAACTGCATGGCAATGGAAGAGTCCTTGTCAGACCAAGTGGAACAGAACCATTACTGAGAGTCATGGCAGAAGCTGAAACAGATGAAATCTGTGATCGTGTCGTTGGCAAGATTGCAAGATTGATTCAGAGTAAATATGGAGTAGAAGAAGAGTCATAATGATTCTTCTTTTCTTTTGAAAGTAACTATTTGCTTAAGTTTACTTAGCAGTGATATCATTGCTGAGCAGGGAAAATCATGAGATTCATTACTGTCACTTTATCACTGTTTGCAGTCATTACAACATTAAGTGGCTGTGAAAGAACAAAACAGACATCAGAAAAAAACTTGTTGAAAAAATGGGTGGAAATATCACATTTGAAAGTGAATCTGGAGTTGGTACTACTTTTGTTATCACAATTTCTTTTAAAATCAATTCAGAAATTGAGCAGTGTGAAGAAACACAGGAACTTTCTTTGCATGCACTCGATGGCTTCAATATTCTGCTTGTGGAAGATAATGAAATGAATATGGAAATTGCAGAATTCAGTCTTCAAAATGCTGGTGTAAAGATTACGAAAGCATGGAATGGTCAGGAAGCTGTAGAAATCTTTCAGGCAAGTTCAATTGGTGATTTTGATGTAATCTTAATGGATGTAATGATGCCAGTCATGGATGGGTATGAAGCAGCCAAGACAATCCGAGCACTTTCCAGAGAAGATGCAAAAACAATTCCAATCATCGCAATGACAGCGAATGCATTTTCTGAAGATAAGATCAAAGCAGAAGAAGCTGGTATGAATGAACATATCGCAAAACCAATTAATATGAAACTTCTGATTCGCATTGTATCAAAACTTGTGAATCATACATAGCAGTTGCTGCAGGTGCTTTTATGTACCTGCTTTTATGTTAATCCTAAGATTCTTCGCTTTATTCAAAGGAAAGCAAGTGTTAAAATATGCTTAAGGTGATCAATATGAAAAAAGTTATTACAATTGTTGAAGATGAAAAAGATCTAAATGAATTAGTGAAAAGATATTTAGAAAGAGAAGGGTATGAAGTACGTTCCTATTTGACATACGATGAAGCTTCTCAACATACAAATGATGATGATGTTCATCTTTGGATATTAGATATTATGTTAGGAGATAAGAGTGGTTTTGATTTAATAGAAGAAATTCGTCAGAATGATTCACAGGTTCCTGTTATTTTTATGTCTGCAAGAGATAAAGAATTTGATCGTATCATTGGTTTAGAAAAGGGAAGTGATGATTATATTACGAAACCATTTTCTCCTAAAGAACTGGTGCTGCGTGTCAATAATCTGATTCGTAGAGTATATCGAGAAGAAGATACTAAAATCAGTATTGACGGGTATGAAATTGATGAAACACAAAGAATGGTATTCCATGATAAAGAAAAGATTGATTTAACAACAAAGGAATTTGATTTATTAATGTTGTTTGTGAATAATCGTGGTACTGCTTTCCCTCGTGAAGCAATTTTATCTAAAGTATGGGAAGCAAATTATTTTGGAAGTGACCGTGTTGTTGATGATACGCTAAGACGTTTGAGAAAGAAGATGCCTGATCTATCCATTCAAACAATCTATGGTTTTGGGTATAGACTTGGATGAAACGTTTTCGATTATGGGTGCGTGAACTATCCCTGCTGCAACAGATCTTATGTATTATCTTCATGTTTGTTGCGGTATTTGTGGGTTTTCTGTTTTTCTTTATTACTCCCGCAATAGATCGTTTCTCTGAAACGGAAATCTTTGAACAGCTGCATGCTTCACAAAGTCCTATCATTGACTATATCAATGAACATCCTAGTGAAGAAGAAGTTGCTTATGGACTGGATGATTCTATCATTCAGTTAATGTATGATCCAAAAGATGATCAGATTGATATCTTACGCAATGATGTGCTTTCTGAGAATATATTAGATCAAATTAAAATAGAAGCAAGAAATGCAAAGTCAGGCACACAGGATTATTCGCTGGAAACAGAAGCAAAAGAGCAACCAGGTGAAAAATACTTATATTCCATTACGCTTTTAAAAGACGGTAGAGAATTGATTTCTGTGATTGCAGATACATATCGTGTTTCCATTCGAAAATCTTTGATTTCAGGCGTTGTCATGATGAATATTCTTGTGGTGAGTGTATTGCTTGCTCTGTTGTTATTCTGGGTTGGAACGTTTATCTATCCTTTGCAGCAGATTAAGAATTATATTCAAAAGATTAAAAATGATGAACCAGCAACATTGAATGTGAAAAGAAATGATGAAATTGGTGAAGTTGCGGAAGCTTTGACAGAGATGGAAAAAGCATTACAAAAGCAGAATCGTGAAAAAGAAGAAATGATTCAGAATATTTCTCATGATTTAAAGACGCCAATTGCGACAATCAAATCGTATTCAGAAGCTATCAAAGATGGTATTTATCCATATGATACATTAGAGAAATCCATTGATGTTATTATTGAACATGCAACGCGTCTGGAAAAGAAAGTAAAAAGTTTGATTATTTTGAACAAGATGGGATATCTGTTAGATAAATGTGAAGAAGGCAATCATCTTAATATGAATGAGGTCATTGCTAAAGTTATCCTTTCATTAAAAGTTGTTCGACCAGAAATTGAAATTATTTCTTATTGTGAAGACAATGTATTATTTCATGGAGAAGAAGAACCATGGCGTATCGCAGTAGAGAATCTGATTGATAATGCATTACGCTATGCAAGTACAAAAGTTACTGTTGAATTAAAAAACAATGAATTACGTGTCATCAATGATGGAAAACGTATTGAAGAAGATCGTATTCCTACATTGTTTCACCCATATGAAAAAGGTACAGATGGTCAATTTGGTTTAGGCTTATCCATTGTGCATCGTGTATGTACAACATATGGTTACCATGTGGAAGCAGAAAATCTAAGAGAAGGTGCTTGTTTTAGAATCTGGAAAGAGCCAGTGAAAAAAGAATGGTATCATAAAGCATAAATTTACCGTAAAAAGAGGTTCAAGTGTCTTAACGGAATCTCTTTTTTTTTGTAGAATATAGGGGCTATGATAGAAAATAAAGAAATATATGGTGTAAATACTTCATTTATGGATGAAGGAAATGGAAATGATGTTTTGCTTCTGCATGGATGGGGACAAAATAAAGAAATGATGTCGTTGATCTATGAACATCTGAAAGATCGCTTTCATGTATGGGCAATTGACTTCCCAGGTTTTGGAGAAAGTGAAGATCCTCCAGTTGCGTGGGGCGTTGAAGATTATGAGCTGTTTCTAGAAGATTTTATTAGCAAGAATCATATTGTTAAGCCACTCATTGTTGCACATTCATTTGGATGTCGTGTTGCGATTCGTTACGCTGCGAAAAATCCTGAGAATGTCAGAAAAATGTGTTTGACAGGGGCTGCAGGGATTCGTCCAAAACATGGTCTGGACTGGCAGATCAAGACAAAGGCATACAAAGCAGGAAAATGGTTTTTGAAGGTAACAAATCAGACAGAAAAACTTGAAGAAATGCAAAAGAATGCTGGCAGTGAAGATTATCGTAATGCGAAAGGTATAATGAAGCCTACTTTTGTTAAAGTTGTGAATGATGATGTTTCTGACATATTAAAAGATGTGAAATGTTCAACACTTCTTGTATGGGGTGAATTTGATACAGCAGCACCGCTTTGGATGGGAAAACAAATGGAAAAGGAAATGCCTGATGCTGGCTTAGCTATTTTTGAGAATGATGACCATTGGGCATACTGGCATCAGCCAGATCGTTTTAATGCGGTATTAGACATATTTTTTAAAGGGGATGAAGCATGAGTATATTAAAAATTCTTTTATTGGTATGTAGTGTTTGTGCACTTTTAATACCAACAAAACATGCATTGCATATTTTCCAGCAGAATCGTTATGAAATAAAACGATTGAATGAATGGATCAAAGAAAACTTTGCATTCAATGTCAAACATAGTTTGATATCTATCATCATTTGCATTGTGGCATGTGTGTTATCCATCGTACTGAAAAATGAAGGTGGATCGATTGGACAGATCTGTATGCTTGTGATCTTGTCAATTGTTCTATATTCAAATGAAAAGAAACAGAACTATATCAAGCCACTTGTTTTTACACCACGTGTGGTTCGTCAATGTGTTGTAATGGCAATCTTATCACTTGTTGTGGTTGTTGTATTCTTATTGAATGATCTAGATCCTTGCATGTGTATCGTTGCATATTTCTTGCCTTGGATCTTGTTATATCCAATGAGTTTGATAACTTCTCCAATGGAAGCAATGATTCGTCAGTCATTTATGAATGATGCAAAGAAAATTCTCGCATCTCATGGAAATCTGATCAAGATTGGTATTACAGGTTCCTTTGGTAAAACAACAACAAAGAACATCATGCAGGCAATGGTATCGGAACAGTTTAATTCCTTGATGACACCTGCTTCTTATAATACACCAATGGGTATTACAAGAACGATTCGTGAAATGCTGAAACCGATTCACCAGGTATTTGTGTGTGAAATGGGTGCTGATCACGTTGGAGATATTGAAGAATTAATGAACTTCGTACATCCATCGATTGGGGTTGTTACTTCTATTGGGCCTCAGCATCTTAATACATTTGGTTCACAAGAAAATATTGTGAATGAAAAAATGAAGATGATTGAAATGCTGCCAGTGGATGGATTTGGTGTATTAAACTATGATAATCCATTCATTCGTAACTATAAGATCAAACATTCTATTCAAACCGTTACATATGGTGTAAAAAGTAAAGATACAGATTATACCGTAGAAGATATTCATTATACACAGACAGGAAGCAGCTTTGTCGTATGCTATAAAGATGAAAGAATTCCTATGGAGACAAAACTGTTAGGTGAATTGAATATTCTGAATATTCTTTCTGCAGTTGCAGTGGCTAGACACTTAGGCGTAGAGTGGAGTGTCATTCAAAGAGCTGTAAAGCAGATGAAGCAAGTAGAGCATCGCTTAGAATTAAAGAAAATCAATGGATATCGATTCATTGATGATGCGTTTAATGCAAATCCTACAGGTTCCAGCATGGCATTAGAAGTATTAGCTATGATGCCAGGAAAGAGAATCATTGTTACTCCAGGTATGATTGATCTTGGAGAAAAACAAAATGAAATCAATGAACACTTTGGTACATTGATGAAGGGAAAAGCAGATATTGTTATCCTTGTTGGCAAGAACCAGACAAAGCCAATCTATGATGGTTTAAAGAAATCAGGCTTTGATATGGATCAAGTCATCGTCTTAGATAAAGTAAAAGAAGCATTTACATACATTTATACGCATGCATCTATAGCAGACACAATTCTATTAGAAAATGATTTGCCAGATGCATTCAATCACTAAAACAATTTATTTCATCTTTTTGTTCAGCGAAAAACAGTGTATACTAGAAAAATCTTAACAAAGTTAGGATATAGTAAGAAAAAGGAAAACATATGGAAAATTTAATTCACGAAGAATGCGGTATTTTTGGAATTTACGATCCAAGTGGCACAAACGATGTTGCCTCAAGTACTTACTACGGATTATTTGCCTTGCAGCATAGAGGGCAGGAATCTTGCGGAATTGCGGTCAATGATAGAGGTGTAATCACATATCACAAAGATGTCGGTCTTGTTCGTGATGTGTTTTCTAAGGAATGTTTAGAAAAACTGGGAAAAGGACAGATTGCGGTTGGTCATACACGTTACTCAACATTTGGTACAGTTAACCAGACAAATGCACAGCCACTCGTTGTTAGACATGTCAAAGGACAGATGGCTGTTGTTCATAACGGTAATTTGACAAATGCACCAGAACTCAGAGAAAAACTTGAATTACAGGGTGCAATTTTCCATACAACAAATGACTCTGAAATCATTGCGTATGAAATCATTCAGGAAAGACTTAAAACATCTTCTATTGAAGAAGCCGTTGAAAACGTTCTTGATGTATTAGAAGGTGCATATTCACTTGTTGTCATGTCTCCTGAAAAGCTTGTTGCGGCACGTGATATGACAGGCTTTAGACCACTTGTTATGGGAGAACTTCCAAATGGAGAAACCGTGTTTGCTTCTGAAACATGTGCATTGGATTCTCTTGGCGCAAAATATGTTAAAGATCTTGCAGCAGGTGAAATTGTTGTTGTAGATAAGAATGGTGTTCGTTCTATTACAAGTCATGTAAAGCCTATCAAGCATATGTGTGTGTTTGAATATATCTATTTTGCTAGACCTGACTCAGTTATGGAAGGTATCAGTGTTCATGAAGCACGTAAGGAAGCAGGTAGAATCCTCTGGAAAGAACATCCAGTAGATGCAGATGTTGTTATTGGTGTTCCTGATTCTGGATTAGATGCTGCTTTAGGTTTTGCGGAAGCAAGTGGAATTCCATATGAAACTGGCTTTTCAAAGAATAAATATATCGCAAGAACATTTATTCAGCCAGCACAGTCTCAAAGAGAAAACTCAGTACGCTTGAAGTTGAATGTGATTGCTTCTGTTGTAAAAGACAAGAGAGTTGTTATGGTAGATGACTCTATTGTTCGTGGTACAACAAGTGCTCGTATTGTTGCTTTAATTAAGGCAGCTGGTGCAAAAGAAGTACATGTACGTATTTCTGCGCCACCATTTATTTCTCCTTGTTACTATGGTACAGATATCGATTCTAAGAAGAATCTGATTGCCTGCAAATATACACAGCAGGAAATCAAAGAACAGATTGGTGCTGATTCTTTAGGATATTTATCTGTTGAAGGTGCAAAGGAAATGGCAAAGAATCCACAATGTGAATTCTGTGTTGGATGCTTTACTGAAAAATATCCTGCACCAATTCCTGTTTCTCAAGAAAAATCACAATTCGAAAAGAAAATTAATGTAAAAGAAGAGGAAAGCGTAGATGAACGTGAAAGAGTTCATGGAGACGCAAAAGAATTCTAATGAAATAGAAAAAGAAGAGGCTGCAACAGCTTTGAACTTTAAACATGTTCAACTGTTACAGCCTCTTTTTTGAACTATGAACGTTTTACAACTGCTTTTTTTCCACAAAAAGCGATTCCAATTTTTACTATAGAGTGAACTTGTGCATCTAATAGTTCTGTATCATATTTCTTTTCTTCAATTTGCTTTAAGGCAAAATCAGCCAGAGATTCTAAATCAATATGTGGATCTTTTGTGTATTTGAATTCAAAAATAAATCCTGGAATTTCCTTTGTTAAAGGGATAAGTTGAATGTCAAATCGCCCTAGACCGGATTCTCTATTTGACCTAATTTGATATTGATTGCTTAGAATTGCACATAAACCTAACATCATACCATGATAAAAACTTTCGTTTGCTCCATCTATTGTGGAGATGCTTTTTAACATGAAATCTTCTAATAATGATTGAAGCTTGCTTGCATCTTTTGAAAAAATAGCCTGCTGGATAGAAATTGATATATTGTTTTGATTCGTTCGATTTAGAATTTCTTTTTCATAAACAAATGCAATTTCTTTATTTGGAATAGATACATCACACATGAAGTTGCCATCATATTGCGGATAAATGGATGCAACTTTTAAATATCCTGCGACAAGCAGAAAGCTATAAATGCTGTAGGGGTTATTTTGTACTTCAGGATAGATTACACTTGTATCTATATAAGTAGTGATTTTTTCGCCACATAATAATTTATACAGATTTTCATTGATTTCATTTGAAGCATTACTGATGATTTCACCAATGATTTCGTTGCTTCCTGTAGATTGCCAGAAAGCTTTTGGAAAACATTTGTCCGCAATATAATTAATAACAGACCAAGGATTAAAAATTTCAGTATTTCCAAAACGATATCCATCGTACCATTCACAAATTTCCCGATATTTGTTTTCATATCCGTAATACTGTAACATGTCAATGACTTCATTTTTTGTAAAACCAAAATATGAGCTATAGTCACTATCTAAGATTGAATTGATTTTCAGGTTATTCATGCCACTAAAAATGCTTTCTTTTGCAACTCGTAAAATGCCTGTCAAAAAGCCAAAGGCTAAATGTGGATTATCTTTTAATCCGCCTGAAAATAAGTTGCGCATGAAATTAATTGTTTTTAGATAAAAATCACAAATATGACCTTGTTGTATTGGAGTATCATATTCATCAATGATGATGATACATTCTTTTCCATAATGTTTATGCAATAATAATGATAATAACTGCAGGCTCATCTGGTAGTCGATTTCATTAGCACTTTCTCCAGCAAGAAGGTGATATTGTTCTTTTTCGTATGAACTTAGCTTTGTACTGTTTTCTAGTTCTTCATGGCGTATGAACTCTAAAGAAATAATTTTTCTGATTTTTTGAAATGTTTCTGACCATGTTGAACATTTTACATCTTTGAAAGTGAGAAAGATAACAGGATATTGTCCTTGATGTTTTGTGTAATACTCTCCACATCTCCATATCTGCTTGTCTTTAAAATAGATAGAAGTATTTTCTGCTGTTTTTTCGAAAAAAACACGCAACATATCCATATTTAATGTTTTTCCAAAGCGACGAGGACGCGTAAATAAAGAAACCATAGGTTTAGCATCCAGAAAATCACGAATCATTAAAGTTTTATCAACGTAATAATAATTTGTTGTTGCTGATTTGAAATCTGAAACACCGATTGGTAAAGGTTTTAATTGTTTTAAAGTGATATCATCAGGGATGAGCCAGGTACGTCCATCTTTGATTGCATTGGAAATTTCTCCTTGCTTACACATTTGTTGAATTCTACGAGTAGATACTCCTAATTTTTTTGCAGCATCAATACATGATAAATAGTTCATACATTATCTCCTGGTATATTTCTATCTTTAGTATATGCATTCAAGCGAAATGAATCAACTGAAATTTCGCTTACATTTCGCTAACATTTCGTTGGTGTTTCGTTTAAAAAAGCTCTTATGTATTTCCATAAGAGCTTAGTTTTTGTTTGAATTACTTATCTTCTTTTGTGGCGATTCTAAAGAAAAATAGACCTAATATGAATAAGACTGTAAGTGTTGCAACCGCAACGTTAACAGAGTTTGTAATAGAAACTGTAATACCAACAAGTGTTGTTCCCATAAATGCAGCACCTTTACCACAAATATCATAGATACCAAAGTATTCACCACTTGCATTTGCTGGAATGATCTGTGCAAAGTAGGAACGAGATAATGCCTGAATTGCGCCCTGGAACATACCAACAACAAATGCCATGATACCAAACTGCCATAATTCCTTCATGAACAATGCGTAGATTGCTACAGCGAAGTAACCTAAGATACAAACTGTAATGAGTTGTACAGAACTGTACTTTTCACTTAATTTTCCAAATAGAGTAGCGAATGCGAATGCTACGACCTGAGTCAGTAATAAAATGACTAATAATCCCATCTGGTTAAGTCCTAATGCAGTACCAATTGCTACAGCTTCATCAATGATTGTATATACACCATCGATATAGAAGAAGAATGCAAGGAGGAAGAAGAATACTTTCTTTTCGTCTCTATACATTGTAACAAGTGTTTTTCCTAATCTTGAAATACTTTCTTTGACTTTATTTGAAGTTGTTTCTACATAATATTTTTGTTTGTAGTTTTTTAACAGTGGAATTGTTACACAGAACCACCATACAGCGATAACAATGAATGCTAAGAATATAGATAATCTTTCATTCATGATACCAAGGAAATCTGGATTTCCTGCTGCGTATAAGCCAAGTGCGATGACAAATGGAATACAGCTTCCGATATAACCCCATGCATAACCTTGTGAAGATACAAGATCCATTCTTTCGGGAGTTGTTACATCAGTTAACATTGAATCATAGAAAACGAGAGAAGTTTGATAACAGATTTTCGCAATGACATACGTAATCAGATATAGAATCCAGTTTGGAACAGCTCCAAGCAAAGCACATCCAATTACACCAACAAATAATACAAACATAAACATTGGCTTCTTGAAGTCTTTGTTATCCGCAATGGATCCAAAGACTGGACCGATGATTGCAACAAGAATTGTCGCAATACTTGTTGCATATGACCAGAATGCAAGGTATTCGGAATTACTCATACCAGCATTTGCAGCTAAAGTGTTGAACCAGATAGGAATGATCGTTGAAACCATCATTGTAAAAGCGGAGTTACCAATATCATAGTAAATCCAGCTTTTCTCTAACTTATTGAAATTTTTAAACATATAGTTTACCCTCTTAACAATATAATTATATTATCTCTTAATCATTTAAAAAATGATATAGAAGAATGTGAAAATTTTGTTAAATGTGTCAATTGTATTACAATTGAATGTATGATATTAGTTGGAGGAAAATCATAATATGAAAACTAAAGTCTGGGCCCATCGCGGGGCAAGTGGCTATATGCCGGAGAATACGCTGCCATCTTTTAAAAAGGCTGTTGAATTAGGTGCAGATGGAGTTGAACTGGATATTCAATTAAGCAAGGATGGAGAAATCGTTGTCTGCCATGATGAAATGGTAGATCGTACATCAAATGCAAAAGGATGGCTGAAAGATTATACATTAGCTGAATTGAAAGAAATGGATTTTTCCTATCAGTTCAAAGAACTTGGAAAAGTCAGTATTCCTACAATGAAGGAAGTATTTGAACTGTTGAAGCCTACAAATCTAATAATTAATATTGAATTGAAAACAGGTATTTTTGATTATGAAGGCATTGAAGAAAAAATCATTGCTTTAACACATGCAGAAGGATTTGAAGATCGTGTGATTTATTCTTCATTTAATCATTATTCCATCATGAAGATTCAAGAACTTGATCCAAATGCGAAAACAGCATTTCTTTATAGTGATGGACCATTAGATATGCCGTTATATGGCTATGAACATCATGTAAATGCATTGCATCCAGCAGCATATAATCTTCGTCTTCCTGACTTCATGGAAGAATGCAATGTGTATCATTTAGATGTCAATGTATGGACTGTTAATACAGAAGAGATTGCATTGATGTGTCTGAAATATGGTGTGAATACTTTAATCACAAATTATCCAGATCGTATCAAAAAGGTAATTGAGCAGTATGAAACAGGAATATAAAGACTTCGTCGAAAAACAATTAAAACCATTTTTAGAAAATAATATACAAGAAGGGGATATTTTGAGTGAGGATCAAACAAGGATCCATTACTATGAAGCTTTGAGAAATGATGCAAAAGCATCAATTTTGATGATTCATGGATTTACAGAATTCTTTGGTAAACATCATGAGAATGCATATCGTTTCTTTCAGGCTGGATTTAATGTTTTCTATATTGATTTAAGAGGACATGGAAAATCTCAACATACAGATATTTACAATGATTCTAGAGTACATGTAAATGACTTTGAAGAATATGTCATGGACGTGCATGCACTTGTAGAGCAGGTTGTTAAGAAGAAATCGCAAGGAAAGAAATTGTTTTTATTTGCACATTCTATGGGTGGTGCAGTCTCTACGTTGTATTTAGAAGAGTATCCTGATGATTTTACTTGCGCTGTCTTATCTTCTCCTATGTTGATGATGAACTATGGAAAAGTACCGGATTTAGCTGTTGACGTATTGTCTGCGTATTCTAAGGTTGTGGATGTATCACAGGAATTTGGACCTTCGCAGAAACCATTTAATGCAATTCCTGATTTTGAACATTCCTCTATGCTTGATAAAGATCGTTATGAATATCAATTCAATTTAAGAACGAATGAACCGATGTATCAGACATGGGGTGGCACATGGGGATGGATCAGAGCTGGAAAAGAAGCAACGGCGAAGATCATGAAAAATATCAAAAAAGTAAAAACACCTGTACTGCTATTGCAGGCAGAAAAAGATCATATGGTAAAAGCCGGTGGACAAAATGCATTTGATCAAAAGAATTCAAATGTAACACTGCTGGAATATAAAGATTCTAAACATGAAATCTTTAATGCGACAAAAGAAATTCGAGAGAAGTATTATCAAGATATCTTAGACTATTACAATGCACACATATGAAACAAAAGCTATGACAAATGCGTCATAGCTTTTTTGAGTAAAAAAAGATTATCCAAAATTGGATGAGGTTTTGACATATTCCAAAATAACATGATGTTCATGAGGTCTTGAAGGAAAAT
>QQXM01000052.1 GCA_014610835.1 Erysipelotrichaceae bacterium 7770_A6 | reverse complement strand
CCTTCTGAAACTAACTTGTTCAAAGAATTTCATTTTCAAACTTTTTCATCAATTTCTGTTGACTTTTATATAGTTAGCTTATTACATAAATAAACAGGGATACCAGAGTGGCATCCCTGAAAGTTGAGGGATTATTCCTCGATTGCTGTATAAGTATCAGGAACTTTGATTCCTAACTTATCACAACGAGACTGTACATATTCTTTTGTAAGATTTGTCTGTGATTCTACAGGCATATTTGATACTTTTTCTTCACCTTTAAGAATCTTCACTGCCATTTCACCTGTCTGTCTGCCAAGTTCATAGTAGCTGATAGAAAGTGTAGCAATACCACATCCACTTGCGATACCTTCTTCTGCCGCAATGATTGGAACACCTGCAGGTTCAGCAACGTTGTTAATTGCTTCTGTACAGGATGCTGCCGTGTTATCTGTAGGAATATAGATGACATCAGAATCCTGACAAGCTGTCTGTGTTACAGAAGAAATATCATTTGTATCAGAGAAGGAATATTCTTTGACTTCGAATCCTGCCTTGGATAATTCTTTGTTCATTTCCGTTGCCTGTACAACAGAGTTAGGTTCTGCAGAACAGTAGATGATACCAACTTTCTTTGCATCAGGAACAAGATCTGTAAACAGTTCTACCTGTGCGGAGTAGGAAATACCATCGGATGTACCGGAAACGTTTGTTCCAATTGGCTTGGAAGCATCATAATCTTTTAATGACAAAGCAGCTGCGTAATCTGTAACAGATGTACCAAGTACTGGAATATCACTTGTTGCAGAAGAAACTGCCTGTAAAGCTGCAGTTGCATTTGCTAGAATGAGATCACATTTTTCACCAACAAGAGTGGATGCAATTGTATTTGCTGTTGCAGTATCGCCTGCAGCGTTCTGTTCATTGAATGTAACTTTGTCTCCAAATTCTTCTTCTAGAACATCTTTGAATCCTTTTGTTGCTAAATCAAGTGCTGGATGCTGTACCAGCTGTAAAATACCTACTTTGTAGCTTTCAGAATCTGATGAATCCTTTCCTGTTGTAGCTGTGGCTGTTGATCCACCGACAGTACAACCTGCCAAGGCAATTGCTAAAGCAAGACTGCCGATTCCTTTAATCATTTTTTTCATATCTTTCTTCCCCTTTGAAATGTTTTCAATGTAATGAAAGTCTATTACAGTCAAAGGTGCCCGTCAATAATAAAAAACCTTTAAAATGGACTATTTTCGAATCATTGTGAAAATAATATGAAAACATATTATTTGGTGCTAAAATAAGTTCAGGTGATTCAATATGCATTATGGAAATATTAAAAATTATGATATCGCAGATGGAGAAGGTGTAAGAGTTACACTGTTCTGCAGTGGATGTACAAATCGTTGTGAAGGGTGTTTTCAACCTGAAACATGGGATTTCTGCTATGGAAAAGAATATACAAAGGAAACGGAAGATCAATTGATTCAAATGTTAACAAATCCTAATATCCAGGGATTGACATTGCTTGGTGGTGATCCATTTGAACCTTCTAATCAAAGAACATTGATTACTTTATTAAGAAGGGTAAAACAAGAACTCCCAACAAAAGATGTATGGGCGTATACAGGATTTGTTTATGAACAGGATCTTTTAGAAGGACAAAGAAAACATACAGAAGTTACAGATGAAATGCTCTCATATATTGATGTACTTGTAGATGGTCCATTCGTCATTGATGAAAAAGATATCTCATTGTATTTTAGAGGCAGTACAAATCAAAGAGTGATTGATATGCCAAAGACATTAAAGAGTGGCAACGTAGTGATTTATCATGAATGAAAAAAATGATCCGTGAGGATCATTTTTTATATGAGATTTAAGTGTTTAAATGCATTGTAGATGCCGTCATCATTGACATCTGTTGTGATGTAGTCAGCAGCTTCTTTTGTTTCTTTTCCTGCATTTCCCATTGCTACTGAATATCCACATAATTCAAACATGGAAATATCAATTTTGACATCGCCAAATGCAATTGTATCTTCTGCATCTCTACCAAGATGCTTCAACAATACATCAATGGCATGCTTTTTTGTGATTCCCTTAGGAGACAAGTCACCATATAATGCCTGTTCATCTTTTCCACCCCATGTATTCGCAATGAGTTCTGGGAATTCTTCTTTAGAATCTAAATGATCCTGGTAGGAAGAAAGAATGAATGAAATCTTATTGATATCATCTCTGTATAACTGTTCTGTTGGTAAATGAATGAATGCATTGACGAAGGATTCAGCTGAAGTCTTTGCCTTTGTTTCATCTGCGCCTTTTCCAAGTGCATACTTTTTCATTGTTTCTGGACCTTGTTCTAGCATGTAGTCATTACAGTACATTCCACTGTTTGCCTCTAAATAGAAGCCAAGATGTCTTTCATTACACCAGTCAACAATGTGTTTGACTTCTTCTACTGTTAAGCCCTGATGCATGACAACTTCACCATGATCTTCTACATATGCACCATTGCCGCCAATCATACCATCTAATTCACAAAGATCACGCTGCAGAATTTCAGCTTTGGAGCAGCCTGTACAGATATATACAAGATGTCCATTCTTTCTAGCTTCATCTACTGCTCTACCAGCAGAAGATGGCATGATTGCGTTGTAGTCAATGAGTGTACCATCAACATCTAAAAATATAATTTTTTTATCAGACATAGTTTCCCCTTAAATTAAACCTAAATGCTTGAATGCATTATACATACCATCATCATTGACATCCGTTGTGATATAGTCAGCAGCTTCTTTTGTTTCTTTACCGGCATTTCCCATCGCAACACCATATCCACAGATTTCAAACATTGGAATATCAATTTTAGCATCACCAAATGCAATTGTATCTTTTGGATCAACATTTAAATGTTTGAGCAGTAAATCAATTGCATTCTTCTTTGTAATGCCAGCAGGGGATAAATCACCAAATAAAGCCATTTCATCCTGACCACCCCATGTATTTGCCATCAGTTCTGGAAATTCCTTCTTAGAATCTAAATGATCCTGGTAGGAACGTAATACGAAGTCAATTTTATTGATGTCATCTCTATAGAGATCATCTCCATAAAGGATATTCAGATGTTCTGCGGAAGACTGTCCAACTGCTTCTGCTTTTGCAAGGTCACTGCCTTTACCTAATGCATACTTTTTGAATACTTCAGCAGCCTGATCTTTCATATATTCATTTGAAAAGATACCACCATTTGCTTCCAGGTTGATTCCCATTTTTCTTTCATTGCACCATTCAACGATGTGCTTAACTTCTTCAACAGACAAAGACTGATGCATCAATACTTCACCATGATCTTCAACATATCCACCGTTTGCGCCAATCATGCCATCGAGCTCACAGAGATTTCTCTGTAAGATTTCATATTTTGAACAGCCTGTACAAATATATACAAGGTGGCCATTTTTTCTAGCTTCATCAACTGCTCTGCCTGCACTTTCAGGCATAATAGCACGATAGTCGATCAATGTACCATCAACATCTAAAAAAATTACTTTACGGTTACTCATTTTTTCTCCTTTAGTGGGTAACTAAAAACCCCTTTCACATAGTATCTTACCATGAAAAAGGGTGGAACATTGTTTCATAATAATGGAGAAAAGATTCGAATGATACTCAAGAACAGTCCTTTAACGATATTGACATGTGTATCTTTTAAATTCATCTGTTTACAATGTTTTAAAGTGTCTTCAAAATTCTGTTTGATATCCATCACATGTTTTGAATGATAGAGAAGAGTTCCATTTTCAAAGTGGAGATATAATGAACGATAATCAAGATTGATCGTACCTACTGTAGCATAGATATCATCGGATACAAATACTTTGGAATGAACAAATCCTGGCTCATATTCATAGATTTTGACACCACCTTGAATGAGTTGTGCATAATAGGATGTTCCAATATCATGAACAATTTGTTTATCTGCAATACCAGGCATGATAATTCTGACATCAACACCTTTTTTCGCAGTATGAATGAGTGTATTGATCATTTCTGAATCAATGATGAGATATGGTGTCATGATATAGACATAACGATTTGCACTGTTTAAGATATCTTCATAGACAGACTGTCCTGTGAGTTCTTCATCGAGTGGTGTTTCTGCGTATGGAGCAATATACCCATCAAAGTTTGATTCATCAATCATTTCCTTGTTTTTAAATACTGTATAATCTTCATCTTCATGACGCAGGGCATTCCAGTTTGTTAAGAATGTTACTAAATAAGACCATACAGCATTTCCTTTGACACAGATGATATTATCCATCCAATGACCATGGATTACTTTTTCATTGATGTACTCATCTGCAAGATTAGCACCGCCAGAAAATGCAACTTTTCCATCAATAACAAGAATTTTTCTATGATCTCTGTGGTTCATGATGGTATTAATCACAGGGGAAATGCGATTGAAAGATACAGCTTTGATTCCTTTTTTCTCTAATTGTCTTGTATAAGAAGCAGGAAGTGTATTTAAAGATCCCATATCATCATACATGACACGTACTTCAACACCTTGTTTGACTTTTTCTTCCAGGATGGAAAGAATGGAATTCCACATGATGCCTTCTTCAATAATGAAATATTCCATGAAGATATACTTTTCTGCTTTTTTTAATTCTTTTATCATACGTTCAAATCCTTCTTCACAAGGAGAATAGAACGAAAAGTCTGTATTTCGATAGAATGGAAATCCTTCCTGGTGAAGGAATGCTAATTGAGAAACATAGTCTGCATTTTCTTTTTGTATTTCCTGAATGACAGTTTCATCTTGTTTGTAATATGGTGCAGCCTTTTTTTGTTCGGTAATAATATTACGGAATGTTTTACCGAATATAAGCGTTATAAACATAATGATATAAACTAATGTACCAAATATAGGAAATAACATAATCATGATGATCCACATTAAATCAGATGATAAATGTCTGCTTGTACGAACAATATTTAAAATGATGAAAAACGCAGATAAATGTAATATAAATTCAATGTATACAAATGCTGATGTCAACCATTTGAAAAGCAGATAATATAATCCAATTTCACCAATAACAATGATTGCCATTGGAATAATTCTGCCAAACCATATTCTTAGTTTCATTATTCACCTCACTTATTTCTTTGTGAAAGCATCAATATCTTCTCTTGTGATTAAAATAGATCCATTTTTTTGTGTATGGTTTAATGAAAAACCACCAATCTGTTGATTTTTATTCATGAATTCCATTAATCCATGCATATGTGTCAGTAATGGATTTGTCGCAGTGGAAGCATCAAATGAAACTTTAGATGAGAAGATATGAATATAGAATCTGCCATCATTTGCATAGTATCCAGATGGGACAATCACATTTGGATTTACATCACTTGGAATGCCATCAACAAGGATAGAAGCGTTGTTTTCTATTAGATGTACAATTTCCGCAATGATTTTATCTCCATTTTCATCTGTAGGATTTTCTCTGAAATCCTTTGCTTTGATTTCTAATTCTAAATGTAAATCTGTAAATTTTGACATACTACCTCTTATTCGAAGATATCAAGATCTTCTCCATTGATAACTTTCCCATTGTATCCCGCATCTTTGATTTCTTCTAAAATGGCTTGCTTTCTAATTTCCATTTCTTGTTTTAAATCAAAAGAACGATCAAAAACATTCATATGATAGATGCGATGATATGTAACCAATAATTTAGGTTTTGCCACAATAGCAAGCTTTGCAAGATCTACACTTAATGTATGTACATTTCTATGATAGATCTGCCATTGTTCACTTCTTGTTTCTAATCCTTTTGTGTATTCACATTCATGCAGAAGGATATCTGCATCTCTTGCTTTTTCTTTCATGATTTCAACAGGACACGTATCACCGGATACAACAATTGTCTTATCTTCTGTGATGAATTTATATGCAAGAGACTGTAAGCGACCATGATTGACTGTAAATGCATTCACTTGAACATTGTTGTCTTTATAGATGATGCCATAATCTTTGGTTCCTGCATCAAGTTCATGTACCTCTGTTTTGTAGCCGGTTGGATTTGCTGGCTCATCTCCACGTAAGCGCATATCTAGATCTTTCACATAGGCATGTGTTATATCTTTTGCCATATCTTTTAAGCCTTGCGGACCATACAGCTGAAGAGGTTTTTCGCGTTCTAATACCCATGGTGTAAAAATAAGATCTGCCAGCCCAACAGTATGGTCAGTATGAAGATGCGTACAGAAAGCAATATTTAATCGATCTGGACGTAAAGCATCAATTCCTTTGAAGTATGCTTTCGATGCCTGACGTACAACGCCTGGTCCAAAATCAATCAGATATGCCTGATCATTTACAATAATGGCACTAGCAGGGCCACTGTTTTCAGGACACGCATTTGGTGTTCCTGTACCTAATAATAAAAGTTTTGTTTTTGTCATACGGATATTATAGCGTAATGATTAGAAAAATTCTTCATAACGCAATGCATGTTAGTTGAAACTAACTTCAACTAGAATATAATATATTTAGTTAGCTGTCACTAACTAAAGGAGATACTATGCCAGAAAATTTGATTGCGGAGTTATGCTCGCCAACATTAACTGCAGTAAAATGTGCAAGTTTGATCAATTGTGAATATGAGACAAAGCAAAAACTGAATGATGATATTCTGCATATGAACCAAAGATTGTCAAAAAAAGGAATTCATTTAATGGTCTTGTCTTATCCAGGCAAGAATCATGCATTGATTTATATGTTTCGTCCAAAATTGTTACAAGAAGCATTAGATGTACCAGATACAAGAGAACTGATGAAAGAAATGGGGTATAGTGATCATAGGATTGGATGTTGTTTGAATGTACTTAGAAACAAGTTTGTTTCTTCTCATCAGTTTCCACATGAAATTGGCTGTTTTTTAGGATATCCAAGTGAAGATGTGATTGGATTTATGAAAAATGAGAAATGTTTGTATCACGGCATGTGGAAGGTATATGGAAATGTAGAAGAAGCAAAAAAGAAATTTGCTTTATATGAGCATGTAACGCAAAGATGTACGGCTTTATTTCAATCTGGTATGCCTCTAGAAGAAATTGCGGTAGCTTAAAAGGAGATGAAAAAAATGAATAAAGTAGCAATCGTGTATTATTCTGCAACAGGAAATACAGAAATGATGGCAAATGCTGTTGCAGATGGGGTAAGAAATGCAGGAGGAAGTGCAGATGTAATTGACTGTACATCCTTTTCAGCAAGTGATATCAGTAACTATGATGCATTTGCATTTGGCTGTCCGGCAATGGGAGCAGAACAGTTAGAAGAAGGTAGTTTTGAACCAATGTTTTCCAGTGTAGAAACATTGTTGAATGGCAAGAAAGTTGGTCTATTCGGCAGTTATGGATGGGGTGTTGGTGAATGGATGGAACTATGGAGTGAAAGAGTTATAAATGATGGTGCAAACCTTATAAATCAGGGTGTTATTGCGAACTATGCACCTGATGCAGAAGCGAATGAAGCATGCAATAAACTAGGCGCAGAACTGGCATCTTAGCAAAAGATTGACAGCGTTTTCACAAAATTGATTCTATGCATTTATAAGTATAGAATGAATAAGCGAAACATATAAAAACGTTAGTTTATTGGAGGTATTATATATTATGTATGGTTTTGGTCAGATGATTGATGAGCTTAGAAAAGATCCTAAGAAAATCGTTTTCACAGAAGGTGAAGATCCTAGAATCTTGGAAGCTTCTTCAAGACTTCTTGCTAGTAACTTTTTGAGCCCAATCCTAGTTGGTAATGAAGAAAAGGTATTAGCAGCTGCAGAAAAAAGTGGATATAACATTCGTGGAGCTGAAATCATTGATCCTGAAAATTTTGATCGTATTGATGAAATGGTTGCTTTATTCTGTGAACTCAGAAAGAGCAAGGGTGTGAGTGAAGAACAGGCACGTAAAGTATTAAAGGGTGCAAACTACTTTGGTACAATGCTTGTTAAGATGGGTATTGCAGATGCATTACTTGGCGGTGCAACGTATTCCACAGCAGATACAGTTCGTCCTGCTTTACAGCTCATTAAGACAAAGCCAGGAAATAAGATCGTATCTTCATGCTTTATCTTAGTTAGACCATCAGCAACAGGTGAAAATGAAGTATTAGCTATGGGTGACTGTGCAATCAATATTAAGCCAACAGAAGATGATCTTGTTGAAATCTGTGGTGAAACTGCTGAATGTGCTAAGATTTTCGGAATTGATCCAAAGGTAGCATTCCTTTCTTACTCAACATTAGGTTCTGGCAAGGGTGAAGATGTTGATAAGATGAGAAATGCAGCTACAAAGGCAAAGGCTGCTTATCCTGGACTTCCTATTGAAGGTGAACTTCAGTTTGACGCTGCAGTAGCACCAAGAGTTGCTAGAACAAAGTGTCCTAATTCTGAAGTTGCGGGTCACGCAAATACATTTATTTTCCCAGATATCAATGCTGGTAATATTGGTTATAAGATTGCTCAAAGACTTGGTAACTTTGAAGCTTATGGTCCAATCCTGTTAGGATTGAATGCGCCTATCAATGACTTGTCTCGTGGATGTAATGCAATTGAAGTTTATTCCATGGCAATCATTACAGCTTCTTTAGCAGTTAAAAAGTAAAACGAATCAGGAATAGATGGAAGTCTATTCCTTTTAATATGAATATAAGAAAAGTGATGTACTTTAACATACATCACTTTTTCCTGTAGTATTTCAACTATAAGCTTGCTTAGCATTTGTATCAATATTCATATAGATTTCTTGATACGATGAGAAATCATTTGTCTTAATGGAACGATACATATTTTTTAATGTATCGATTTCCAGGATCGTATTCCATGTTGGTGTTGCGCAATACTTTTCACAGATCTGCGTAATCTGTGATTCCAATGTTGATAGAAGTACACCATCACGCTCACGTGTATGAAACGCGTTAAGATACTCCGTAACAACATCGTACTGTTTAATCGTATTCCCTTTAATACGCAATACAATGGAATCATATAAACCATCTTCCTTCCATGCCTCTTCATTAGAATAGGCAACAATCTGCCAGTCATAATCTAAATAATCCTGCGTGGAATGGTTTTATATGTATTCTTGTGCATGCTCAAAAACCACATCAAAAGCTGTTTCGTCATAGAGACAAACATAATTGGATTCACCATGTTTTTCAAGCATTGCGTAACCAATAGGATTTGGTTTTTTTATGATCTTCTTTCTCATGTCTACAGTATAAGAAAAGAAAGTGATATTTTGGTTATATTTTAACAAATATGATAAAATTCTGTTAAATAAAAAAGGAATATCTATGCCATATAAAATCATTCGAAATGATATTACGAAAATGCATGTTGAATGCATTGTAAATACCGCAAATCCATATCCTGCAATTGGAGATGGATGTGATAGTGCAATCTACCATGCAGCGGGATCTAGTGAACTGTTAGCGTATCGAAATGCGCTTGGTAAATTTGAAGAATGCGATGTATTTTTGACGCCAGGATTTGCATTAGACTGTCAATATATTCTACATGTTGTATCTTATTATGAAGGAGAACAAACAAATGCTTTGATTCATCAATGTTATCAGAATGCATTTCAAGTCATTGAAGAAAACAATATCAAAAGTGTTGCTTTTCCTCTGATTTCAACCGGCAGCTATCGTTGTCCAAAAGAAATTGGATTTCGTATTGCATTAGAAGAAATACAAACGTTTACTTCTCAACATGATGTGATGGTATATCTAGTTGTATTTGATCAGGAATCCACAAACATCAGTAAGCAGATAGCTGCGCATCTAGAAGAATACATTACAGACTATTATGTTGAAGATGCATTATTAGAAGAATATTGTTATGCAATGCCTGCAAGTGTTAAAGGCAGTATTCCTGATTCTTTAGAAGAACGTTTAATGCATACATCTGATACATTCAGTGAATATTTATTATATTTGATTTCTCTAAAAGGATTGTCATATCCAGAAGTGTATAAAAATGCATTGGTGGATAAGAAATTGTTTTCTAAGATCAAGAATGGCTCTCATCCAGGCAAGATCGTTGCACAATGTTTATGTGTCGGTGCACATTTGAATCTGGATGAAGCGAAAGAACTTTTATCTAGAGCAGGCTATGCTTTTTCACCAAGTGATAAAACAGACATCATTTTTCAATATTTCATTGAAAATGAAATCTACGATATGATTGAAATAGACATTCAATTAGAGGAACATGGCTTGCCATATATTATTAAATAGTCGCTTTTGAAGCGACTGTTTTTTTAGATGTAGATGATAAAGTATGGATACATCAGGAGGTATTCATATGAAATATGAAACAAGTGAATTGGTATTTATTTTAGATCGCAGTGGCTCGATGAGTGGACTTGAAAAGGATACGATTGGAGGATTTAACTCATTGATTCAAAAGCAAAGAAGAGAGAAGGGAAAATGTTATGTATCGTGTGTGCTGTTTGATGATGTACAGGAAGTAATCTATGATCGTGTGCCATTAAATGAAGTGAAAAAAATGACACAGAAGCAATATTATGCTAGAGGCTGTACTGCTTTGCTGGATGCCATGGGTGGTGCCATTCACCATATTGGTAATGTACATAAGTACAGTAAAGAAGAAATTGGAAAAACATTGTTTATAATCATTACTGATGGACTAGAAAACAGTTCAAAAAGATATACTTATGTAACCATTAAACAAATGGTTGAAAGGCAGAAAGAAAAGTATGGATGGGAGTTTATATTTATTGGGGCAAATATGGATGTCATTCAGGAAGCAAATAAGTTTGGGATTGATCAGGCAGTTCACTATGCGTGTGATGAAGAAGGGACAGCACTGAATTATTCTGTTCTTTCAGAAAATATTATTAAAATGCGAACAACAGTCGGCAATGCAAAAGAGTCACTGCCAAATGACTGGTCACATAAAATTAGAGAAGATTATCATAAAAGAAAATGAAAAAAAGGATCCATTGATCCTTTTTAGTTTGCGATACCGTGGTGAGCTGTAAAGCTGTATTCTGTTAATGGCTTGAAGGAGTATCCATTTTCTAGACCCCATTGAATGATTCTTTCTACTGCATTGACAGAGAAATCTTTGATGTCATGCTGCAGAACAACACTTGGTTTTCCATGTTGAGAATTTGCGGCAACTTGAGAAGTGACATTGTTAAATACAACATCTGAACTGCTTGTTTCACCAGCATCTCCACTGGATACATTCCAGTCAAAATATACATAGCCTTTTTCTCTAGACTGTTGTGTAATTTGAGAAACAACACCTCTGCAGTAGTTTCTGCTGACAGTATTACTGGATCCGCCAGGGAATCTGAATAGTTTGGATTTAGACCCAGTCTGTTGTTCAATGACTGCATTCTGCTGATCAAAGTCAGCCCAGTATGCATCTGTAGAAGCATACAGTTTAGAGTAGTTGTGTGTTGCGGTATGTACTGCTACTGTATGACCTCTTTGTGCTTCTTCTTTAATGCAGTAAGCATAGTCTGGATATGCACTTGTTGTGAAGAATGTTGCTTTGACATTGTACTTGTCTAAGATATCAAGTAATTGATCTGTATACTTGTATGGACCATCATCAAATGTTAAATAGATGACTTTTGGACCTTCCATTGATCCATCATTGTATGCAGGCTTGTCGATGACATGTACTTTTCTAACGGCAGTGGAAGTATTGCCATGCGCATCTGTAACGGTATATTTCAATTCATAGTCACCCTTTGTATTTGTATCTACACTTCCCTCTACCGTTACTTGAGAAGTAATATCTCCATCACAGTCATCAATTGCGGTATATTCATCTTTGTATTCTTCACCATAGAATGCATTGACTTCTTCACCACCACTTAATGAAAGCAGAGGACCTTTACGATCATCATAAGTAATCTTTCGCTTTGCTGTAGATGTATTTCCATTGGAATCTGTCGCCGTATAATATACATATCCATTGGATTCTTTCGATTGTACTTTATCTGTCACATCTCCATCATAATTATCAATTGCCTGAAAGCCTTCTTCTTCATATGGATGATTGTATACAGTATAGGCGTCTGGAGTGCTGTTTAATTGAATGTCTGGGCCAATTGTATCTTCTACGATGACTTTTCTAGTTGCTTTTGCTGTTTTATCTTTGTATTTTGCGGTATAGGTAACGGTATATTCTCCCATTTTTTTAAGATTTACTTGAGAAGAGTCAATCGTTACATCTGCTTTCTTTTTATAGAATTTAAAAATGGAACCTGTGTATTTTGCTTCTACGCCAGGATCTTCATATGGCAAGCCATATTGTGCATGTACTTCATTAATTTCATGCAAGTCAATAACAACTTCCCATCTGTTAAATACAAATAATCCGGCAAATACTACTAGGATAACTGCTAAAAAGCTAACCAGTACAATGGTCAATGTGTTTGTTTGTTTATGTTTATTCATGTCGAACCTCTATGGCCATAGTATAGCATAAAGAATATGAAATACTTATTAAGAAAAATAAAGAAGCAATTGCATTTAACAATTGCTTCTAATCCATTAGTCTTCTCTTGGTTTCATTGTAGGATAGAGTAATACATCACGAATACTATCCATACCAGTTAATAACATAACAAGACGGTCGATACCAATACCGATACCGCCAGTTGGAGGTAGACCATATTCAAGTGCTTCAACATAGTCAATATCCATATCACTTGCTTCATCATCACCAAGTTCCTTGGCTTTTAACTGATCTTCAAATCTCTTTCTTTGATCGATTGGATCATTTAATTCACCGAATGCGTTATCCATTTCAATTCCCATGATTTCAAGTTCGAAACGTTCTGTGAATCTAGGATCCCTTGGATTTTTCTTTGCAAGAGGAGAGATTTCAATTGGATGACCCCATACGAATGTTGGCTGTTCAATCTTATCTTCACAGAATTCATCGAAGAACAGGGAGATGATATTACCAACAGTTCTCTGGTGAGGTAATACTTCTACATGGTGTTCTTCAGCAATCTTCAATGCTTCTTCAACACTCATTTCCTTCCAGAAGTCTACGCCTGTAACTTCCTTGACAGCGTCTACCATATTCCATCTCTTGAATGGTCCCTTCAATGAGATAGTTTTCCCCATGAATTCAAAGTCTGTCTTGTGGAATACTTCTTCAGCAACAGATTCAAACAATTCTTCATTGAATTTCATCATGCCTTCAAGATCAGAATATGCACAATATGCTTCCATTGTTGTGAATTCAGGATTGTGCTTTAGATCCATACCTTCATTTCTGAAGATTCTGCCAATTTCATATACTCTTTCCATATCACCAACAAGTAATCTCTTCAAAGATAATTCAGTTGCAATACGTAAGTAGAAATCCTTATTCAATGCATTGTGATGTGTGATAAATGGTCTTGCACTTGCACCACCTAGAATAGGGGAAAGGATTGGCGTTTCAACTTCTACATAGCCATGAGAATCCATGTAATGACGGATTGCGGAAACAATTCTTGGTCTTAGTAAAGCAACTTCTCTACTGGAGTCATTCATGATAAGGTCAAGATATCTTCTTCTATATCTTTCTTCCTTATCTGTCAAACCGTGATACTTTTCAGGGAGTGGTCGTAATGCTTTGCATAAATGTGTATATTCATGTACTTCTACAGAAAGTTCGCCAGCCATTGTCTTAATGACTCTTCCCTTAACACCAATGATGTCACCTAAGTCACTCATCTTGAACAGGTTATAGATATCATCACCAACAACTCTCTGGTTGATAACGACCTGAATTCTGCCAGATCTATCTAGTAAATGGATGAAACCAAGTTTACCCATTCTTCTTTTAGACATGATTCTACCAGCGATAGAAACTGTGTGATTTGCACCATCCAAGTCTTCAATTGTCTTATCACCAAACTGTTCAAAGATTTCAGATGCATGGTGTGTCTGATCATAGCCTTGTCCAAATGGATCAATGCCCATTTCTTTGAGTGTATTCATCTTATCAATACGCGCCTGCTGCTGATCATTCATCGCAATTGATTCAACTGTTTCTTTGATATCTTCAACTTTTTTCTTTGCATCTTTTTTCTTTGCTTCTGCTTCCATCTGTTTAGCAGCGAGTTCTGGATGTGCAGCTAAAAATGCTTTTCTTCTCTCTTCTTTAATTCTTGCTTTTTCTTCTTTTGTTAATTCTTCTGCCATAGTTGCCTCCTTGCATATAAAAAGCTCTCATCTCCATAGGGACGAGAGCTACTTCGTGGTACCACCCTAATTCACAACAAATACTTGTTGCCTTCATTGATCTTTAACGCGATTAACGGTCAATTGCTAAAGAGCCTTACAAATATAGTATTTCTGACTTTGCTTCCACCATCCAAAGTTCGCTGACAGCTTTCCTGTATTCTTTCTCTTATCATCGCTGACAACCGTATTTTATCAGTTTTTTTCGCATTTTCAATGTTGAATTTTAGAATCTTCAATCATTTCTGTAACTTCAGGTGTTGGATTTGGATCTTTCTTGAGTAATGTATTTACAACAATACCTAAAATCAAGGAACAAGCTACAGAAGTAATAGTAATATTTCCAAATGTCAGGCTTAATCCACCGATACCTGAAATTAAGATTGTGGATACAACATAGAGGTTTTTATTTACATCTAGATCTAATCTTTGTACCATCTTTAATCCAGATACAGCGATAAATCCATACAATGCCATACAGACACCACCCATAACACATGCTGGAATTGTTGAAATAAATGCAATGAATGGTGCAATAAATGAAATCAAGATGCATTCAACTGCTGCAGCAATGATTGTCGCAACAGAAGCATTTCTTGTGATTGCTACACATGCAACAGATTCACCATATGTCGTATTTGGACATCCACCGAAGAATGCACCAGCGAAAGAACCAACACCATCACCAAGAAGTGTATTGCTTAATCCTGGATCTTCTAACAGATCTTTTTCAATAATAGATGAAATATTTTTATGGTCAGCAATATGCTCAGCAAATACAACGAATGCTACTGGAGTATAGGCAACAAGTACACTTGAGATATATCCAGCATCAACATCTTTGAGACCTTCTAATGCATGTACAAATGTAAAGTCAGGAATGGAAAAGAATGTTGAAAATGTAATGCCATTTTTGAATAATTCTTCAAATGGTGCAAAGTTAATGATCTGCATAGATACTGTGCCTGTTGCATTACCAATAAACGTTAATACTGCAGCACATACATACCCTGCTAAGATACCAACGATAAATGGAATGAGCTTGAAGTTTTTAGAGCCATATGTAGATACAAGCATTGTTGTGATAAGAGCAACAAGACCGCATAGAACTGCCCATTGTGTCATTTCTCCAGTGAGAGAAGACTTTTGAAGATCACCAACAGCGTTTGTAGCTAAAGATAATCCAATAATAGCGACTGTAGGTCCAATAACAACAGGTGGCATCAACTGATTGATCCAGTGAACACCGACCTTACGAATAATCAATGAAATTACTACATAGACTAGACCAGCACAAAGTGCACCAATCAATAATCCAGCGTATCCTACCTGTACAGATACGGCAGAAGCAAATGCAGCACACATACTGCCAATAAATGCAAAGGAAGAACCTAAGAAAACAGGGGACTTCTTCTTTGTGAAAGCTACATAGACGAGTGTTCCAACGCCTGCACCAAATAGTGCTGCAGCTGTAGACATGCCATTGCCAACGATCATAGGTACCGCAATTGTAGCTGCCATGATTGCTAATACCTGCTGGAATGCATATAGGATAAGCTTAGAAAAAGCAGGCTTATCTTGAATGTTATAAATCAGTTTCATGATTCATTTCTCCTTTTCCTAACGAAAAATGATAATAGAATTTACAAACATTGTAAAGAATATAAGTGTATTTCAAGGAGGCAGGAAGTTACTATTCACCGATAAATGAATAAATATAAAAGCTGTCAATAGCAGTTATCCACAAAATAAAAAATTTTTCAGAAAAG
>QQXM01000051.1 GCA_014610835.1 Erysipelotrichaceae bacterium 7770_A6 | reverse complement strand
TGATTTACTACATTTCTCTCGCTAACGTTCCAGGCTTTGCTTGGCTCGAATCATTAACACCTATTTTTACAACAGCTAACTATGGTTGTATGAACTTTATGGCAGTAGCTATCTGCGTACTCGTTTCCATGCACTATGCAGAAAACATTGGACATGCTAACGACAAGACAGTTCCAGCAGTAGCGCTTGCTTCATTCGTTACATTAATCAACACAACAGCTTCCACAACAACAGAAAGTGGAGAAACAGTTACAATTTCTAACGTTGTATCTTCTTCTTACACAAAGGCTGATGGATTATTCGTTGGTTTACTTGTTGGTGTTTTAGCTACATTACTTTATGTTAAACTTGTTGATTCAGGTAAGTTGAAGATTTCTCTTCCTGATTCAGTTCCACCAAACGTATCACAGTCATTCGCAGTATTGTTCCCAACAATCATTACAATTTTGATTGTATCTATCGTTGGTTACATTTGCTCTATGTTTGGCTTAACATTATTCGATATTATTACAACAATCATGAAGCCAGTTGAAAAGATCATGACTGGTCTTCCTGGATATGTCGTAGTTGTATTGATTATGCAGCTATTATGGTGGTTCGGTATCCATGGTCCAAACGTTATGAGTGCTGTAACAACACCATTCATGACTAAGATGATGGCTACAAACCTTGAACTTTACCAGGCTGGTGAAGGCGTTACAGCTTCTGGTGTATTCTATACAGCAGGTTCTAAGTATTCTATTATTGCTAACCCATTTGGTTCTGGATGGTTCTCATCCACAGGCTCAGGTATTACAATGGGCTTGATCGTTGCTATCATGCTTTTCTCTAAGAGAGATGACTTCAAGGCTATTGCTAAGTTAGCTATTCCTTGTGGAATCTTCAACATCAATGAACCAATTATCTTCGGTATCCCAATGGTTATGAACGCTATGTTCGCTGTGCCATTCTTCCTAGCTCCAATTGCTTGTGTATGCTGTGGTTACTTAGTACAGTATTTAGGTCTCTGCCCATTGTTCGTTATCGACGTTCCATGGACAACTCCAGTTGGTTTATTCGGTTTCTTAGCATCTTCAGGAAATATCATGGGTGGTATCTGGCAGATCGTAATTATCGTTGGTGTATCAACATTGATCTACACACCATTCGTAATTGCTGCAAACCGTCAGGAAGCAGAAGCTTAATTCTAACGAAGCATCTAAAGAATCAGAG
>QQXM01000050.1 GCA_014610835.1 Erysipelotrichaceae bacterium 7770_A6 | reverse complement strand
CAAAATAAAAATTTTTTCAGAAAAGCATCGACGTATAATGCCTGTTTAAACACGTTTACAGCGATGCTTTTTTTGAACCATCTTTCAACCTGCTGATTAATACTCCTGCTTCGAATTGGAATGCTTATGCTTGAATGCGGATGGAATTATTCTGCATCGATGCCCTTTCATGCTTGCCTGTCTTCTGAAAGTTATCCACATTTTTAAATCGAAATCCTGGTGTATCATAATTATATGAAAAGCTGTAATAAAGT
>QQXM01000049.1 GCA_014610835.1 Erysipelotrichaceae bacterium 7770_A6 | reverse complement strand
AGCTGTAATAAAGTAACATTTGATGTAATCCTCGCTCACAAAGAGCATTTTGACCAGAAACTTATAGAGATCGTTCAGAACCTGGAAAAGCAGAATCAGGCTCTTTCTGCCGCTTCCGCAAGAAAAGATGCAAAGATCCAGTCTCTGACTCACATCATGGCTGCAGCGAATAAAAAAATCGCTGACATGCGATGTGTAAACAAGACCCTTCAGATGGAAAAGAAAGAGGCAGATGATCTAGCGAAGGAATTTGAAGAGATGCTTCGCAGGATGCAGAATGAACTTGATGAAATCAAAAAGGAAAATGATGCCAACTATGCGGAAATCCAGAAAATGCGCAGAGAAGCAGAAAAAAACAGAAAAGAAATAGAGC
>QQXM01000048.1 GCA_014610835.1 Erysipelotrichaceae bacterium 7770_A6 | reverse complement strand
GCCTTGTTCGCACCTTTTTTCTATTTCATCGATTTTTTATCGAGTGATAGCTTCTTAGAGTCGAGTTTTCGACGCTACTCATATTTGTAATTGTATCACTTGCATTCACTCCTTCAAAACATTAAAATCGTTTCATTGAGGTAACATGCGTATGAGCAATCCATTCATTCGATCACAACTCGTCCTTGGAGAAGAAGGATTAAAGAAAATAGCCAATGCAAGAGTCGCCGTATTTGGCGTTGGAGGTGTTGGCGGATACGTTATTGAAGCACTTGCACGTTGCGGTATTGGAGAAATCGATATCATTGATAATGATACAGTGGCTGAATCGAATATCAATCGTCAGATCATCGCAACGCATTCCACGATTGGAGAATATAAAGTCGATGTCATGGAAAAAAGAATCAAAGACATTTCACCAGATACGATCGTACATAAATATACGACATTCTATCTTCCAGAAAACAGAGATACATTTGATTTCACAAACTATGACTATATTGTTGATGCCATCGATACTGTTACTGCCAAGATCGATATGATCTGTTACGCAAAAAGTGTAAAAACACCAATCATCTCCTGTATGGGATGTGGAAATCGAATGGATCCGACACAATTAGAACTCACAGATATCTATAAAACAAAAAATGACCCTCTCGCGAAGGTCATGAGACATGAGTTGAAGAAAAGACATATCAACAAATGCAAAGTTGTTTGCTCAAAAGAATTGCCAGTCAAAACACATTACACAGAACAAGACAGCAAGAAACGTTCTGTTCCAGGATCTACCGCATTTGTTCCAAGTGCTGCAGGACTCATCTGTGCAAGCTATATCGTTAGAGAATTAATCAAATAATTCTCTAACTTTTTATTTTATTAGCATAAACAAGTGTACCAATTGCGATGATTGCAAACAACGCAACAAGCCACAACGCTGGGTCATAGCTATTTGCGATATCATACACAAATCCAACTGCTGTCGTAAACAATGCATTTGAAATTGTTCCAACAAGAGATACTTTAGGAAAATATTCATTATAGCTTTCACGGAATAAATTCTGTGATAACAAGACCGGTCCAACGGCAGCCATTGCATACACCAAACCAACAAGGACTGCACCAACGATTGAAAAGATTGGATGTGATTTGCAAGTTGCTAGAACAATCAGTCCAATCACAACAAGCACACCATACCATTCCAAAGCCTTTTCTGCACCAATCTTATCAGAAATCGCACCAAGAACAATTTTACCAGCAGTATTCATCACCATCGTAACAGATACCATCAGTGATCCTATAGCCGCAGTAGAAGCAAGAGATGGGAAATGCTGTGGTAAAGCAGTCACAGAAGCAATCAAGAAAGTATATGCACAAACCAATATAAAGATTGGCAGTGGAACAATTCCTGTCATTGATGTTTTTGTATCTTTAGACTGCATAACATTTTCTTTAATACGATTATTCAGGCTCACAGGGCCAATCATACAAGGCAAATACAAAAGAAATGCAAGAATACCTTCCACAACATATGTCAATCTCCATCCAGCAATACCAATCAGCCAAGTAAATACAAGTGAAAGCAACGCACCCGCAATGCCAGAAAATCCTAGTGCAATACTTGTCGCAAACCCAACACCTTCTTTATAGTGATTATTGATTAATATCGTTACAAGTACAATTCCAGCAATTCCTGCAGAAGCACCACGAATGATACTAAACACATATAAAAGAAATACAGATTGTACAATGGATAACACTGCAGTGCTGACGGCATACATTGTCCCAAAAAGAAAAACCATCGTCTTGAAGTTATTTTCATGGATTACTTTTACTGTCATCAACCCACCAAAAGCATAGGCAATATTAGCCAATGTCAGTGACATACTCACTGCACCCTTTCCAACACCAAGATCTTCTGCAATAGGAGTAAAAAATACACCTGCAGAATTTGTCAGCATTCCAATCGAAGCAGCTACGATACAACAACAAACAACTAATACAAACAACTGTTTTTTATTTTTCATACATTTATCTTCCTCAACATTAGAGTATCAAGCATATATATTTCTGTCTAATATCATTTCTGCAACCCACAATTCATTTCTTGCATAGTAAAAGGGTTCTAAACATAGAACCCTTCATACAATTATTCTGTTGTGATATCTGCACCAAAATACTTTGCAGAAATTTCAGAAAGCTTTCCTTCACTTCTCAATTCATCAATTGCTTTATTGATTGCTTCACGAAGAGAATCATTATCGCTGCCCTTCTTTAGAGGAAAAGCATATTTTGTTGTTTCTTCATCTGTAGCCGCAACCTTTAACTTGTCAGAGTTTCCTGTTGTATTGAAATAATCCTGAATAGAAGTATTTGCGTTAATTGTTGCTTCTACTGTTCCATTCAATACAAGATCCATTGTTTCACCTAATGTATCAACATTTGTTACTGTTGCACCATTATTTTCACCCATTTCAGCATATGTGGAACCAGTAGAATTCGCAGTTGTCTTGCCCTTCAGATCCGCAAAAGACTTGATATCAGAATTATCTGCTTTCGTAACGATAACCGCATGATCATATGCATATGGTTCTGTAAAATCATAAGAATTCGATCTTTCTTCTGTGATATCAACACCATTTGCCATCATATCAAATGTTCCCTGGGCAACACCTGTCAAACCACCATCAAAGTTTACTTCTTTAAATTCAGCTTCTACACCCAATTTATCCGCAACAGCCTTGGCAACTTCAACATCAAATCCAACAAGTTCATCTGTTGTTTCATCATGATATGTAAATGGTGACCATACACCTTCTGTCGCAATTGTAATCTTTCCTGCACTTTGAATACGTGCTAAATGATCACCACTTGCAGAAGCTGAAGATGTCTTAGCGCTGGAGCAACCAGCCAAAGCAGTTACGAGCATTGTTGTGAGTAATAGTTTTTTCATGTTCTTTTCTCCTTATCTTGTATTTTCTAAGCGCAAGAACTCTCTTGTTCTTTCTTGTTTTGGATTTTCAAAAAATTCTTTCGAAGTACCTTGTTCAATGATCTTCCCACCTTCCATGAAGATCACATGATTGCTCACTTCCTTCGCAAATGACATTTCATGTGTTACGACAATCATTGTCATACCTTCATTTGCAAGCTCACGCATAACATTTAATACTTCCCCAATCAATTCAGGATCCAAAGCAGATGTTGGTTCATCAAAGTAGATAATTTCTGGATTTGTTGCCAATGCACGTGCAATCGCAACTCTTTGCTGCTGACCACCAGATAGTTGAGAAGGATAATGCGAAGCACGATCTTCCATACCTACTTTTCTAAGCATTTCGAGTCCAATTTTCTCTGCCTGTTTCTTATCCATCTTTCTTGCTGAAGTTAAGCCAAGCATAACATTCTGCAATGCTGTCTTATTCGCAAACAGATTATAGTTCTGAAATACAAATCCGGTTTTCTTTCGAATATCACGAATATCATTCTTATGCATAGATGCAAGATCATATTCTTTTTCATCAAACACCATCGTTCCCTGATCTGCGGTTTCTAAAAAATTAATGCATCTCAACAATGTTGTTTTCCCAGAACCACTTGGTCCAAGAATTGCAATCACATCACCTTTATGAACAGATAGATTGACACCATTCAGCACATTCAATGAACCAAATGATTTATGAATATCTTTAATTTCTAATACTGACATATCACTTTGTACCTCCATAACTGTTCAATTTCTTTTCTCCAAGCTTCTGCAGCCAGGAAATCACAGAACAGAACAATAGATATACAACCGCCACTTCAATATACAAAGGCAGATACACATATGTTCTGCCAATGATCTGACGTGTACGCATAAACATTTCAACAACTGTAATATTAGAAGCCAGAGATGTATCTTTCACCATAGAAATCAGTGAATTTCCTAAAGATGGGAATGCTGTACGAAATGCCTGTGGCAATACAACATGCCACATGATCTGCATATAGCTCATGCCAACACAATACCCAGCTTCCATCTGTCCCTTTGGCACACTTTCCAGACATCCACGAATCGTTTCAGAACAATACGCACCCTCATTCAAAGCAAATACAACAACTGCAGTCACAAATGCTGTTGTTTCAATACCAAATGCTTTCAAGCCATAGAAGCCAACCATCAATTGAACAAGTAATGGTGTTCCACGAATCAGCCAGATATAGAAACGGCTGATTTGTTTCAATACAGGAACATTTGCATACTGCACCATTGCCACAACAACAGCGATTACAAGTGCCAATGCAAAAGAAATCAATGTCAAAGGAATCGTCACTAAGATTCCAGGAATCAATATTTTTGTAAAAGATTCACTTAATATCTGTAATACTCTTGCGTCCATTTCTTTATTTTCTCTTTTCTAGGATGTTTCACATTGTACATAACTCACACATAAGAATCCACTCATATGCTCAAAAAAAGTACTTCAGCATAAGCCAAAGTACTTTGAATCATTTACTTCACTGTAATGTTTGTAATGTGTGGGTTAACACCATTGTACCAGTAGAGGTAACCATCACAGTCAATTGTGTCTCCAACCTTTAGGTTTTCAACAGCCTTATATACATCTGTATCTTTTCCACAAAGATAAGATTCAACTGTGAATGTATATGTATTTCCATCAAGATCTACATTGAAGTACAAGTCATCACCCTGTGTTCCAGAACCATCATAGTTGTAAAGATAAGCAACATCTTTTCCATCAGCATCCTTGCTTGCAGAAACTGTCAAACCCTTAACAGAGAACTTTTCATTCTGATGCTTGATCAATTCATCTTCATTTGCGAGCATGTCTGTAAGATCTACAGGTTCAGCAATATAGTTGCCTTCTTCAATTTCAAATGTAGCGTCTGTGATTTCAACTTCACTACTCCATTCACTCTTGTAGCCAACAGCCTTGATCTTTGTACCTTCTGTCAACTTGTTGTAATCTTCTTCACTCATTTCAACGTCATATAAGAAATAAGCACCTTCCTGGTCCTGTGTATAAAGGGTTGCTTTACCAACGCCCTTATCTTCCCACCAGCCTTGTTTTGCCTGTACGTAAGTTTCAACTGTTACTTCTGAATCAACTGCGGCGTCAACATATTCAGCATATGTCATAACACCTTCGCTCTTTGTGCCATCTTCTGCAACAACGCTTGTTTTGCCTTCACCTGTTGAAGAAGTCTTGCTTGCTGCAGGTGTAGAACAGCCAGCCATAGAAGCAATTACCGCAGCAGATAAAACTGTAGATAAAATCTTGTTCATTTCTTTTCCCTGAATATTATATCTCACGTTTGTTTCTCTTACGCAAGAATATAACCACAATAATGCAAATCCATGCAAATACTAACGAACCAAGTAATAGCTTAGATTCCATTGGCAATGGTGTATCCACCGATGTTGTCTTAGAAATAGAATCTAAACGATACAATGACTTCACTTTTTCAAATTCATCTTCAATGAATGCATCATCCACTTTCTTATGTCTGCGGATACCTTTCGCAACATCTTCAATCATTTGACCAGCCGCATCTCTTAAGGAAGCAGATCCATTGAATACTGGTGTAGTAAATGTATGTGCAACGTTATCAAGCAATAGCTTTGTAGCCTCAATCTTCACAGAATAATGTTCATCATGATCTTTTCCTTCACTAGATAAATACGATTGATAGCTCTCCGTATTTCTCGCTTTGCTTGTGACTGGTACATATCCTTCCGTTTCACTATAGCCAATCTGCACATCATCACTCAATAAGTACTGTGCAAACAGCCAAGAAGCAACAACCTGATTTGGATCATCTTTGTTAAACACACAAATCGAAGGCCCCTGAGAAATCATCTTTGGATCATTCACATCATATTGAGGTACAATACGCACTTCAGTTTTAAAATCCACTTTATTTTCTTCTGCGATATCAGACAATGGTGCATCTGTTCCCATCCACGTAGAACCAGCCGTAGAATCAATCGCAAATACACATTGTCCCGCATTTAAAAAGTTCGCAGGATAAGAAGAAATCTTAAACGTTGAAAATGCACCTGTTTCTACATGGCCTGCAATTTCGCCAAGAATTTCTTTTGTATCGTCGTTAAAGATTTCAATGTTTCCATTTTCATCCGCATATCCAGCACCTTTCTGTTTCAACATTTGAATCATCATGTTATCAGTGCTTTTATAGATAAACGGAATCATGACATTCTGACCATTTAAAGCATACGTTCCATCCACATTTTTTTTCGTTGCGGCTTCAGAAACTTCAAAGATATAATCCCATGTCAATACATCAGGTATTTCATAACCCAGTTGATGCACATAGTCTGCATTGATATACACAACTTCACTAGAGCGCATAAATGGCAATGCATAATACTGTCCATTCAGCATGCATTCCTCTAGATATTCAGGAATGATTTCATCTTTCTTGATAGAATCATACTTCACATCACTCCCACCAAGTCCATATTTCTCATCATCCATGAGTGTATCCAATGGAACAACCGTATCACTGCCTGAAAGATACGTTGCGATATGATCAGGATACGTAATACATACATCTGGTGTTGTATTTGTAGAAATATTTGTTATGACATCATTGTAGATTTTTCCATAGTCTGTATATAAACGAATATTGACCTTAATGTTTGGATATAATGCTTCAAAATCATTGATTGCCTTTTGGTATACTGCAGTTTGATTTTTATTTGTATCATTCTTTGCCCAGAACGTCACTTCATAATTCTTTGAAGTATCAAAAGAAGCAGGCATTGCAAACGAAGAGGTTGTACGCTTTCCATGACATCCACTGCACAATAGAAGCACACTCGCAAGAAGAAGCTTGAAATATTTCTTCATCCTTTTGTACCTCCTCTTTTCACACCTTCCATGATCTTGTTATGGAAAAGCAAGAACAAAATAATCAGTGGAATCGAAATTACCACAACAGCTGCCATCATCGCAGGAATGTTCTCTCTTCCAAAACCATTTTCACGAATTTCCTGAATTCCATTAGAAACAAGATAATACTTCTCATTATCAGTAATCAATCTAGGCCATACATAACTGTTCCAGCATTCAATGACTTTCAGGATTGTAATTGTAACTACTGTTGGAGAACAAACTGGCAATAGCACTTTCCAAAGATATTCCCAGTCACTCAAGCCATCCACTTTCGCTGCCTTATACAATTCTTCAGGAACCTGTTCAAAGTTTTCCTTCAAAAGATAAATATAGAACACTGATGTAATAGAAGGTAAGATCAACCCCATAAATGTATTTCTCAGATTCCAGTTCGTAATTGTCACAAAGTTTGTAATAACGACAAGTTCATTTGGAATCATCATCAAGGACAGAAACAATGTAAATACAATATTCTTTCCCTTGAATTTCAGTCTTGCAAATGCATATGCCGCAAGAATCGTTACAAACAACATGACGCCTGTCGTAATGACAGTAAACAATACAGTATTGCCAAAATATCCAGCTAAGTTCACTTCTGAAAATGCAGAGATGTAGTTTTCTAATGTTGGTGAAGATACAAATAATTTCGGAATATATTCACTGTTATAGCTTCCATAGCTCTTAAAAGAAGTTAAAACCATCCAATAGAATGGAAATAATACAACAAGTGCCCAGAATGCAAGGAATACATGAATACATATTTTCTTCAATAGATGCTTGTTTTTCATTCTGCTTCATCTCCCTTCGTTGACAAAAGCAAATTGATCACTGTAATCGTTAATACGATGGCAAACAAAATGAGTGCTGCAGCAGAAGCATATGAAGGATATCCGCCAGAATTTCCATATAACATGTCATACACATATCCAACAATCGTATTCATACCCGCTGCATTTAAATTTGTACCAAAAATAGCAACTTCATCACTATATGCTTTAAATGCCCCAATAAATCCGGTGATTACTAAATATGAAATCATTGGCATGATCATTGGCAGTGTAATTTTCGTAAATGTTCTAAAAGAACTTGTTCCATCTACCTTGGCAGCTTTGTATAGATTCTGATCTACAGAAGCAAGTGCACTTGTTAAAATCAATACTTTAAATGGCAGAACGATCCAGATCGTATAGATACACATCGTCAGCATCTTTGCCCAATATGGTCCTTCAATAAAATCAACGCTGTTACCGCCAAAGAATTGAATGATCATATTGATAAAGCCATCAGAATAAGGTGTCTTCTTAAACAAGATCATAAATACAAGGCCAACAGCCAATGTATTCGTTACATAAGGCAAGAAATAAATTGTCTGATACAATTCTTTGACTTTCTTGATCGAAGACAATGCCAAAGAAAGCAATAATGCCAGTCCTGTTGATAACGGAACTGTAATAATGACAAGCAGGAATGTATTCTTCACTGCCTGTAAAAAATAAGGATCGCGCAGAACATACGAAAAGTTATAGAAACCAATACCAGAATATGTCTGTGAAGCAGAGTTGTACCCTTCCTGCAATGAATAGACAAGAACATCGAACAAAGGATAAATCATGAATATCCCAAGAAGAATCAAGGAAGGTAATAGATACAGCCAAGGACGAACTTTCTTCATGCATCTTCCTCTAAAGCAATTCTATTCTCACTTTCATCAAACAAATACAGTTTATGTGGTTTCAAAGAAAAACGAATCGTATCACTGTTTTCAATCTTTGTTTCACTCGGTACAACAATACGCATATGATCCATCTGCATACCTTCATGTGTACAGATGACACTCGTATCTCTGCCAAGCTTTTCAATCTTTTGCAGAGAACATACAAATGGTCCATTTTCATCAACCAGCAATCCTTCAGGACGAATTCCAACAGACACATTCTGATCTGGAAGGTCAACATTGAAAATGACATTCTTTCCAATCACAAGCTTTCCATTTTCAATCTTTCCATGCAATACATTGATTGCTGGCGTGCCAAGAAACTTTGCCACAAACAAATTTACAGGATTATCATAAATTTCCTGTGGCTTATCCATCTGTTGAAGCACACCATCCTTCATCACAACCATCAAATCACTGATTGACATTGCTTCTTCCTGATCATGTGTAACAAACACAGTCGTAACACCTGTTTCCTGCTGAATTCTACGAATCTCTTCTCTTGTAGAAAGACGCAGTCTAGCATCCAGGTTACTCAATGGTTCATCCAGCAATAACACTTTTGGCTGCTTTACCAAAGCACGTGCAATCGCAACACGCTGTTGCTGACCGCCAGATAAAGCAGAAGGTTTACGATCCATCAAAGAATCAATCTGTACAAGCTTCGCAGCTTTCATTGCTTTTTCTTCAATGACTTGCTTACCCAATTTCTCTTTCCCTTTTTTATTTTCCAGAGGAAACATAATATTCTGTTTTACTGTTAAATGTGGATATAACGCATAGCTCTGAAAAACCATACCAACATCTCTATTTTCAACAGGTACATTTGTAATATCTTCATCCCCAAAAAAGATTTTTCCCTCTGTAGGTGTTTCCAGCCCACAGATCATATTTAATGTAGTACTTTTCCCACATCCAGATGGTCCAAGTAAAGCAACAAGCTTGCCATCCGGTATTTCAAAATTAAAATGATCTACCGCAGTTACGGCAGGTGTGTGTTTTCCTTGTGGAAATACTTTTGTCAGGTTCTCTAAAACGATTTTCATACGACCCCTTATAGTCATTTTGACTCTATCTTTGCTTCACTATTATACCACGTATATAAAAAACGACCACACAAGGTCGTTTCCATTAATGTAATAGTGTACCTAAAACCTGATTGACAAGCTTTCCATCCACCTGTCCTTTATATTGTGCCATCATTTCTTTCATCACAACACCTTGTGATTTCTTGACAGGTTCCAGTCCCTTTTCACTCATAATTTTTTCAATTGCTTCTTTGATTTCTTCAGCACTCAATTGTTTAGGCAGATAAGATTCAAGAATTTCAATTTTCTTCTTTGTTTCTTCAATCAAATCTGTTCTAGAAGCAGGTGTCTGTTGTAAAGAATCACGTGTCTGTTTCAATTCACGCTGTACATAAGTCAATTCATCTTCCTTGCTTAATTCAACACCTTTTTCTTTTTCAGCAAGTGCAACGGCAGAAATCACCATGCCAAGAACACCCTTTTTCACAGTATCGTGTTCCTTCATTGCCATCATGTTGTCTTTTCTTAACTGTTTTAATAATTCACCCATAGAATTTCCTCCTTACATTTCATCTTGTATCTGTCTTTGAAATTCTTTACTTAAAGCTAATAGATCATGATACCATGCTTCAAAGTATGGTTTGATATCATCATCCTGAATGCGATCTACATTCTTTTTCGTAATTTCATTTTCTCTATCTGAATTCAATATTGGCAAGCGGTTTTCAATTTTGTAATCAATGACATCACGTACTGTTTCAAATCTTTCTTCAAACAATTTCGCAATCTGTGCATCAATTTCATCAATTTTTTCTCTATCTTTATCTAATCTACTCATTTATGAAACCTTTTTCAACAAAAATGCCTTTCTTTCAATAAAGATTATATACTCATTCATGAAAAATAGCGTTTATATGATACTATTTTAAACATAAATGGGTTAAAGGAGAGAACATATGGGAAAGAATTTTGTTTTTATATCTCCAACATTTCCAAAGACATATTACCAGTTCCCACAGGCATGGAAACGCATTGGTGGTACTTCTTTGTGTATCGGTGAAGATTATTATGACTCTTTAAGTGAAGAGATGAAAAATGCATGTGATGAATACTATCGTGTCGATAACATGCAAGATTATGATCAGATGTATCGTGCCGTTGCATGGTTCGCACATAAGCATGGAAAAATTGACTGGCTGGAAAGCAACAATGAATTCTGGCTGGAACAAGATGCAAAACTACGTACAGATTTCAATATCACTTCTGGTGACAACGAAACTTCTGTCATGCGCTATAAAACAAAATCAAACATGAAAGCCTACTATGAAAAGGCAAATGTTCCAGTTGCGAGATACCATATGGTTTCTACATATGAAGAAGGAAAGAAGTTTGTAGACCTTGTTGGATATCCAGTCATTGTCAAACCAGACGATGGTGTTGGTGCCAATACAACATGGAAAATCAAAAACGACAAACAGCTCAAAGACTTCTACAAGCAAAACATCCAGACACAGTACATCATGGAAGAATTTGTTCCAGGATCTATCGTTTCCTTCGATGGTATCGTAGATCAAGATAACAACATCATCTTCCAGACATCCCACGTATTCCCTGAACCAATCATGGATATCGTAAACAGTGCAGATGAATGCTGGTATTACAGTGAAAGAGAAATTCCAAAGGATCTTGTCGAAATGGGCACACGTGTTACCAAAGCATTTGATATCCGTGGACGATTCTTCCATACAGAATACTTCAGACTCTATGAAGATAAAGAAGGCTTAGGCAAAAAAGGAGATCTTGTAGGCTTAGAAGTTAACATGAGACCTCCTGGAGGATATACACCAGATATGATGAACTATGCAAATGACATCAATGTATATCTCATCTATGCCAATATGGCAATGTATAATGAAGGCTTATACAAAACAGATCGACCATATCATTGTGTATATGTCGGTAGAAGAGATAAATACAATGGCATCTATACAAATGGATCCACATCTATCTTCTCAAAGTATGGTCAATCCATTGTCATGCATGAAAGAATGCCTGACCTGTTATCTTCCGCAATGGGAAATGAATTCTACATTGCACGCTTCAAAACAAAGAAAGAAGTCAAAGATTTTGTAAACTTCGTATACAAGAAAGACAAGGTGAAGAAATGAAAACAGAATACTATAAAGAATATTCTCAAAGCCTGGGAAGAGACATGGAATTTAAAGTCTATGGACATTCCGGCAGACCATTTCTTGTATTCCCATCACAAGATGGTCGTTTCTTTGACTATGAAAACAATGGCATGATCGATGCTGCAAAAGACTATATTGAATCAGGTCGTATTCAAATGTTCTGTTGTGATTCTAATGATGTCAATTCCTGGAGTTCAACTTCCTGGGATAATCGAAATAGAATCCTCCAGCAGGAAGCATATATGCGTTACATCACAGATGAACTCTGTCCAAGAATCTTTGATATCAATGCCAAAGCAAACAATGGCACATATGCAAAAGGTATCATGACAACTGGCTGTTCTATGGGTGGAACACATGCATTGAATTCCTTGCTTAGAAGACCCGACATCTTTGCGGGATGCATTGCATTAAGCGGTGCATACAATGCAAGACTCTTCTTCCCTGACTATTGGGATGATCTAGTATATGCAAACTCACCAGTCGATTATCTAGAAGGCATGCATTATGATGATCCAAAAGTTGAAATGTATCGTCATAGAGATATCATCGTATGTTGCGGCAGAGGTGCATGGGAAGTTCCAATGCAGGAAGATGCCGGAAGAATCAAAGAATTGCTTGAATACAAGAATGTACCAGCCTGGGTAGATTTCTGGGGAACAGACGTCGCACACGACTGGCCATGGTGGAGAAAGCAGCTTCCATACTATTTAAACTATGTTTGCTAAGAATGCATATTGCATTCTTTTTATTTTTCTGATAGAATACTTAAGCAATGCGGATATGGTGGAATTGGCAGACACGTCAGATTTAGGATCTGATGCCCTCGGCGTACAGGTTCAAGTCCTGCTATCCGCACCATTTAAAAATCGCTGGAAACAGCGATTTTTTTAGTTTCATTATTATGAATTACATTCCCTACTCATACTCAAAATGCGTATTAACATATTCTTCAAACAAAGGTAAAGTAAAGTAAACAATTCCACGTGAACTGCCATCAATAATTCCTTTTTTTATCAATCGTTGTCTATATGGAGTAAATTCGTTTGAACTCATCCCCAAGTGTTCTCTTATATCTTTTATTTTATTACTATTTATTTCTACAATTCCATTAGCAACAATACGATCTTTTTCCGAAAGTTCAGACCACAGTTTATCATAAACAAATTCGCTCAAATATTGTTGATAGTCTTTTATCACTGACTGGAAGTTCCCATTGTTATTCCACGTTAAATATCCAAGAACCTGAAAAGCAAATGGATATCCTTTTGTGAGTTCAGCCATTTTAAATGCATCTGATTCTGATAATTTGAATATAGATTGATATTTTGAGGCTGTTGCATAAATATTTAATGGTTTTAATTGAATCTTTGGTGCTCGATACAAAAAAGTTAGATTCTTTTCGTTTTGTAACTCATCGATATTTTCATATAATCCTGTTCCTAGTAAAAAGACAGGAAGCTCTTGTCTAACAAATATTTGAAATGAACTTGCAAAAACTTTCATATACTCATTACTAGACATTTCATCGATACAAATCAGCAATCGTTTTCCTTCTTTTTTTATCTTTTCGAGGATTTTAATAATCGCAGTTTCATAATCTGTAATTTGTGCAGTTCCATCGATTGAAACACCAAACCCAAAAAATGATAGATCAATTTTTGCAGATTTGATTAGATTTGAAACAAAATAATTACTGTACAATTTTGAAAGTAAGGAATGCAATAAGTCAGTTGCAGGATTCAATTCCAAAACAATCCAATTTGCATTTTCTTTTAGCGTATGTGATATTTCAGTCATCATTACAGTTTTACCTGTTCCTCTAACACCTGTAATAATGAACATCTGCTGATTTATTATTTCGGATGTAAAAGCATTCAAAATCTCATAGCTTTGTACAGGTCTATCAACAGATTCTAATGGACTTTTTCCAAAAATCAATGTGAATGGATTTGGCATTACAATTCCTCCCTTTTACAGTTTTTTACTGTTTCAACTTTATTTTACAGTTCTTTACTGTTTTTTACAATTCTTTACTGTTTTGTATTTCTTTTACAGTTCTTTACAGTTCTTAACTGTTAAAAAAACTCTTATGTTCTTTTGGAACACAAGAGTTTTTTTCTAAAGCAAACTTACCGTCAATGTCACTGAACAAGTTGTATTGTATCCTTCGCCCATCCCCGCTGTATAGGTCACAGGAACCGATGCAACTTGTGAATTTCTGCTATATATTATGCCATTCATATTTATTGTTGCGGTTCCAACGGAATGCCATCCTGACACTTTAGATATTGATGTCCCTGTAAAACCCGTAATATAATTACCTGATGCATTTGAACTTTCATATCTATATGTGTAGTACACCGTTATTTTTGCTTTATTTCCAGCATATGTCACGGTTTTTGTACTTGAGCCTCTCAGAATTTCTCTGCCTTCAACTTTTGAAGGTACATTTTCATTCGAAGGCTGCAATGTAGTTTCCGCATAAATTGGAACTATTGAAGTGAACGATAAATTAAATGTGATCATAAATAGAATTGCAATGTAAGTGAAATGATTTTTCTTCATATCATGTTTCCTCCTAACAATAGGATAAATATTTAAACTTATATTACACTTACATCTTCTTCATTTCTTCATTTAAACATATCTTAGCTTTATGACATAGATAAAAATACATCAACAGAAATAATACCTGCGGTATCCACAATATCCACAAATTCGTATGAATCAATCCATATTTAATCACACGAGATATAGATAATCCAGATTCAACATACATCGAAGTTCTACGTGTCAATAAAAGCCAAAGAATTGGTATAGAAATTCCATTCACTAACAGAAACACAATCAACGCAAACAATGGAGAGTTTATTAGAAACATCTTGTTCATCCATCTTTGATTCATTCCCAATTCATGCAATAAATGGATTCTATCCATTTCACTTCTAAGGAAATACAATTGATTCTGATACATTTGTACCAAGAAAATCAAACAAAACATCACCGCTACAATACCGATATAAAATATCTTCATATAGATTTGCTTTTTCATTTGTTCAACTTCAATTCTATGATTATTAAAAGTTATACTTTGATTACGGTTGATCATTGACATTAACTTATCTGTCACATCATACGAAGCATGATGATTTCCATACGCGATAACTTCATTATATTTCAAAGAATCCATATCAAATAATTGACAATATAGTTTTTCAGATACAAATATTGTTCCAGGAGTAATGTTTGTATCAACATTAATTGTATTCAAATGATCAATCACTCTTTCACATTTCACTTGTATATTATGATCGCCAGCTTTTAACGAAAGCATTTCTCCATCATGCAAAGCAATTTCCGTTCCGGTTATTTTCTCTTTCATATCCGAATCTACTACTTGAACAGAACCATCTGATATTTCCGCCAAAGACATAAAGAAACAAATTGCAGATTCCCCACGATAAAATTTTTCCTTGTCTGTTACATCCACAATATCATTCCAGATAGAAGAATTCTCAGGCAGCATAACAATTGTTACTGGCAATCCTGTTGTTTCATTACAATCCACATATTTATATGATGCATACAATTTCACATATGGATCATTTAATGCATTTTCATACTGAACATACAGCAGCTGATCATTCATTCCATAATATGAAGCACTTGATAAATATTTTATCGTTTCAATTCCTTCTGTATTTTGAATCTTATTCAATTGCTGAAAAGTTAATCCATCTGTTGGAGAATCCGTACTCCATTGATAGGAATACCCTAAATGTTCCATATTCCATTGATATAATTGCCATGAAGTAGAAATGTTATACATACAGATAAACAACATTCCAATCATTCCAGTACATAGAATTCTATTCAACACCACTTTTTTTCTCATTCTTCTTTTTTCAATGTCGATAAAAGATTTCTTATGAAATACAAAATGCTGTTTTCTTTTCACCTTCTGTTCTGCATATCTTGTTAAATCTTTTCCTCCAGTAATTCCATTCATTTTTCTCAGCAAAACAATCAAACTTACATTCATTACGAGCACAATGAAAAATGTCATAATAAAGGAAACAACAAACGGCCGATATGTCATTGTAAACTGAAATATATTTTTCCCAAAAGCAGCAAGCATCATACAAATCACTGCACTTACAAAACAAGTACAGCCCCAACAAATCAGCCATTGCTGAAATGATTGCATTACCATCAGCCGATTCAACTTATTCTTATTCAGTCCCAGACTTAACAGGACACGATTCCGATACAATTGCTTTGCAATCGTCGATAAACTGATACATATCAACAATAAAGCACTGATTGCACTCACGCTTAACAATGCTCCTCCATTTTCAACAATCTGTTCAAAAGAAAATATATTTTCCGGAAAACTATATTCATTAAAAATAATTTCACTTTTATTTGTCTCATGAATCAAAGCATCCAGTTCTTTCATTTCATTCTCATTCTTATATGCAGAGGAAAAGAAAAGATGTCGTTGCATTGGTTCACTATCACATTGTTTTGTAATAACAGAAAGCAAAGGATGCTCATTGCACAGCCAATTCGTTGAATATGTCTGAATGATTCCTGACAAAACATAGGATTTCTCAATCAACGTTCCATCAGTTACTTGTATTTTCAAATCAATGTTTTCTCCAATTTCATACGGAAGATGCAATAAATCCAACATTGCATATTCCATTACAACTTCATTCTCTTTTGCTGGATAAGTTCCGTCAATCAATTGAAATTGTTCCAGATTCCAAAAGTTCTGATCAACTGTTCCAATGTTCCCAATCTCTGAAGAATCATCACCAATAATTGTTCCGTATACAATCATCTCTCCACTTTCCTTGATTGAAAGATGATTTTGTATTTTGTTTTCTTCACGTTCTGAAATATCAAAAGCTGCTCCATTATGAAAACCATAAATCATTTGTCTTTGATATTGTTTCTGTGCTTGAAAACTATCTAAAAGAAAAGAAGTAAAAAACAATAAAACAACGGATAGACACATTGCCACTACAACACTTTTCTCGCGGAAACATTTCCGTAATATATGATGATATTTCATAATGATTTACTCACTAATTTTCCATCTTCAATATGTAGTACAACATCAGCACTACGTGCTATATCTAAGTCATGTGTCACTAAAATAATTGTTGGTTTTGTTAATTGTTTAATTTCAAGCAAAAAATTCAAAACTGATTTACTTGTTTTCTTATCCAGATTTCCTGTAGGTTCATCACAGAACAAATATTTCGGACGATTCATAAAGGCTCTGCCAATCGCACATCTTTGCTGCTGACCTCCAGAAAGCTGATCTGGATATTTGGATTGTATATCTGTCATTTGAAGTTTTTCCAATATAACATCACACCATTCCTCATCACATTTTTCTTCCAATAAAACAGCAGGCAAAAGAATATTTTCTCTCACTGTTAATTCTGGAAGTAATTGATAGTTTTGAAAAACAATTCCTGTTTTTTTCTTTATATGTTCAAGCTGTTGTTCATTCATTGTGGACAATGGCTGCTCATCATAAAAGATTTCACCTCGATCCGCTTTCAATAAGCCACTTAATAAATGAATCAATGTACTCTTTCCAGATCCACTTTTTCCAATCACACTATAAAAAGTATTCTCTTGAAATTCCGCAGAAATTCCTCTTACGGCATATGTTGCTTGTTGGGATTTTCCATATATTTTATGTATATTTTCACATCTTAAAGCACACATCCTGCCACCTCACTTTCTATAGTTTTAGAATAAACTGTACCACTTACAATCCACTTACATCATATGCTTCTTTCCCACTTAAAATTGGAAGATGTATTTCAAATACAACCTGTGTATAATCAAAATCGTTATATACAGAAAGTGTTCCATGGTGCTGTTCTACAATCAGTTTTGCCATATGTAATCCAATACCAAAATGTTGATTATCATCTGTATAAAAGCGTTCAAATAGATGTGGCAAGATTGCTTCATCAACCAATATATTTTTAGTTATCACTTGTACATTAAAAAAAGCATTTCCATTTTCACACATGATCTCAACATCATCATTACCATGACTCAAAGAATTTTCAATCAATGTCAAAAGACATTCTTTCATCCATACATCATCACATTTCATAAACACACAATCTTCTTTAACAGAAAATAGAATTTTCTTCTGCATTTTATTCGCAAGAGGAATGCATTCTTTTATGGCTTGTTTTATCAAGTAAATCATATTCTGATTTTCAAAATGAAAGCGAATCTGATTGGCACTCATCTTTCGATCTTTCAAAAATAATGTAATTAAATTCGACATCTTATCAATTTGCTCTTTTGAAACATTCAATGCATTCTTGTTTTCTTCTGTTTCTCTTATTGTTTCTAGAGATAATTTCAATCCAGTCAATGGTGTTTTTAACTGATGATATAAATGTTCTTCATATTGCATCATTTCTTTCTTGTTCGCTTCAGATTTATTTAGCAATTCACCATTTTCATTCAACAATATAGTATTTTGCCTTTGCAAATGATCCATTTCCTTTTCATCAGACTGGTTTTTCTTCAATAAAATCACACATCCCACACAACTCAATAATGCACCACCACAAAAACAAGGAATGAGATATTTAGATATTTTTCTTGTCATATGTGTTTCAGCAGTTATCGCATACCCACTGGCTGCTACTTTCTCTTTTCCTTTTTCTATAGAATCTATGGAAGGATCAGATTGCATATACTGCTGGACGATATCCACATCTACCTTTTCATTCCCAGCAAAATAATAAAATTCCATCTTTATCATATTCAAAGATACGAAATAAAAGAAGAATAAAAGAATCACATTCATACAAGAAAACAAAATAATATCTTTCTTCTTCATGCACTTTCTTCTTTCCATCGATAGCCAACACCACGAATGGTTTCAATTGGACAAATCGAACTTGTTTGAATCAATTTATTTTTCAGTCTGCTGATATAGACTGTTAGTGTATTATCTTCCACAAACGTATCGTTCAACTCTGTAATGTCATTCAATAGCACTTGCCTAGATACAAGACAGTTCTTATTCTGCATCAGATGTTTCAATAAAGTGAATTCCGTATTAGAAATATCCACCAGTATATCTCTATAGAAAAACATATGATTTGAAACATCCAGTTTCCACTCATCTACAATGATACGTTCTCTTTTCACATTAAATTGTGACTGCCTGCGTAATTGTGCCATGATTCTTAACTTCAGCTCACGAATCGAAAATGGTTTTGTAATATAATCGTCTCCTCCACTCAAAATTCCTTTTTCCAGAGAATCTTCATCATCTTTCACTGTAACAAAAATAATTGGCATCGTATATTGTGTTCTCATTTTTCTGCACAATTGAAAACCATCTTCTTCTTTCAAATTCACATCCAATAAGCAAAGATCAATTTCATTTTCCATTAGAATCTTTACTGCCTCTATGGAATTCTGTGCACAAAACGGTACATATTCATCTGCTAAAAGAATTTCCAGATTCTTACAAATCACTTTATCGTCATCAACAATCAATATTTTCTTCATACTGCAACTCAACTTTTTCACCATTTTATCATTCTTATCTTTCAGTTAGATGATTTTGTACACATTCAAAAGAAAAACTCTTATGTTCTTTTGAAACACAAGAGTTATTTTTTCATTGCTAATTGTGATGTTGAGTAATGCTGAATTGGTGTCCAGGTAACATTTGTAAATAATGCCTGTACTGTAATTGGAATATACGTCAACATATACATTGGAAACATTGGAATAAACTTTAACTTCTCAAATGCAGAAGCAGGAATTCTCTTCCACTCAGAAAGAACCGTCAATAATGCAAGCACCATCATACTGCCCCATAGATATGCAATCATCTCAATCAAGAATTGAATCATTTCCTGTCTCAATACCAAAGATAAATAGTAAGGCATAAAGGAAGCCGCAACAATTCCCCATAATGCGAATGCAATCATAATAACAGTTAATAATGTACAAGGCAGACACGTCATCAAAATATCATAGAATGTAAATCTTTTGCCATTCTTAGACAACAATCCCTTTGTAAGATCACCTAAGTATTTTCCATCAATCTGATAGAAGCCTTTCGCCCATCTCAGTCTCTGCTTCCAAGACTGTTCCATCGTAGATGGCTGTTCATCATAAAGCATTGCACTGTCACAATAGCCAATTCTCTTATTGTTGATTGTAGAAGCAACAGAGAATTGAATATCTTCTGTCAAGAAATAATAAGGCCATCCATCATTCTCATCCATCAAGGAAGAAGTAATCACAAAACCAGTACCAGAAATCATGCATTGTGCACCAATCATATCTCTAACATAGTTTAAGTGTCTTGCTTCATGCAGGAACCAGATAGAATATGCTGCACTTAACCAGTTCGTACCAAAGTTCTTAGAGTTACGATATGTTGTAAATGCATCATACTTGCCACTCGCAAGCTTTTTATTCGATTCCTTCAAGAATGCTGGATCAACAATATTATCTGCATCAAATACCACAAATGCATCATAATACTTTCTACCCTTCAAAGAAGAAACCTTTGTATAAAGATAATTCAAAGCATATCCTTTACCAACTTCTTCTTTATTGAATCTTTCATATACGATAGCACCATTGTCTCTAGAAACCTGTGCAGTATGATCTGTACAGTTATCCGCAACAACATAAATATCATATTTATCTCTTGGATAATCTTGCTTATTCAGGCTGTCCAATAGCTCTGAAATCACACCTTCTTCATTTCTGGCACTGATAAAAATCGCAAAGCGATTTCTAATATCTGTATCCTTTAAAGAAGTTACTTTTCTTTTGATGATCGAAATGAGAATATAAATTACCTGATATGCATAAAATACTGTTAAGAACTGTATTACAAGTGTTGTAAACAATCGAAACTGTTCGAGTATATTCATATCCACCTCCAAAATTCATTGTCTAATATACTCAGTTTCACTATTGAATTCAAGCATCTTTTATATTTCACAAAACTTTCTTAATCAATTTTAATGTTTTAAGCGCTTACCATGTTATAATTTTTTGGTTTATGAATTGGTTTTTAAAAGCATTGCCAGATGTGATGATCTTGCTGGCAATTTATATAAAATGCTTATATCCAACGTGGAAGAACTATGAACGCAATGCCCTTGTATGGCATACATTCCTGTATATCTATATGTGCATCATTCTAGGATGGACAATTATGCCAATCTTTGCACATCTTCTATATGCATTTGATGGTGTGTATGAAAACTATAACCTTCTTCCTTTTTCTGACTGGATCTATGGGTATGGAAACTATCGCAGAGAAACTTTGTACAATCTCATGCTATTCATACCATTTGGTTTTATTGCACAAAGAACATTAAGAAAACCATACAGGATTACTCTCCTGTATGGCGCACTGTTCTCATTCACAATTGAAATATCACAACTCTTATTCACTTCAAATCGAGTCTGTGATATTACTGATTTAATTAATAACACTTTAGGAACACTGTTTGGTATTCTCTTATTTATTTTATATGACAAATGCTTGAAGTAGCGATTCGCTACTTCTTTTCAAATGACATGGATTCTCCATCTGTTCCAGGGAAGGAAACCGTCATAACATTCTTAACGATCTTGTAGGAAGCAGACTGATCACCAATACTGATAACGCCATCTCCATATGTACATGCCTTTTCTTCACCATCTGCAACCATTGTACAAGTTCCATCATCCTTCAAGTCAAAATATGTATCTTCATTCAATCCACCACTGTAAGACTGATAATAATACTTTCCTTTCACCCCGTCACTGGAACATCCAGCCAGCATAATAGATGCCAATAAAACACTCACTGATAATTTTTTCATGATGCTATGATACTACCTCCAATAAATTCTCGAATGATCGAATTATTTGCGATGCAAGAATCATCTTGTATTGTCACAAAGAAGTCAAGGAATCTTAACATTCTCTGTGCTTCTGCATATTGATCCGATTCATACGAAATTCTTTTTAATAATGGTTCAGCATATTTCTTTAATACTGCTAATTCATAAATACATGAACTATTAAAAAATACATCCGCTTCTCCATTATAAGGGAAAATATTCTTTTCTTCACCTTTTCTTACGGAATACCATGATGCAATGGTATCTGCAGCACTCACATTTCTTGTACGATAATCTCTTACTATTCTACGCAGCATTCTTGCATCTGTGGTTGGGATACGATGATAGCGATCAATTGTCAACTGTGTCAAAGGACTGATATAGATCTTAAACTTTTCTTTATCATCAATTCCTTTTGTCAGTTCAGGATTTAATCCGTGAATTCCTTCAATCACAATCAACTGATCATCATGTAACTGCGTAATTCTCTGTCCGTACTCCTTTTTCCCTTTTATAAAGTTATATGTCGGTAAATCTACAACTTCATGACGTAATAATGCATTCATCTGTTCTGTAAATAAATCAACATCAACTGCACTCAAAGCTTCAAAATCTTTCGTACCATCTTCTTGAAGCGGAAGATCATTTCGATTGATAAAATAATCATCTGTTCCAAGATACAATGGATTCAATCCTAACACCTGCAATTGAATACATAAACGCTTGGCAAACGATGTTTTTCCCGATGATGATGGTCCAGCAATCAATACAATCTTTTTTGCCTTGTCATGAATTTCTTTTGCGATATCTGCAATCTTCTTTTCATGCAGTGCTTCACTTAATAGAATCATATTTTTAGCATCATCAGAAAGAATTCTTTCATTCAGATCACTCACTTCCTGAATATGCATCAGTTTTTCCCACGTCTTTTCTTCAGAAAAAGCTTCATATAAAAGATTCTGTTCCTCAAATGGCGGAACGATCAATGGATTTGCTGGATGAGGAAACCGCAATACAATTCCTCTACGATACGCATGTAAATCAAATGCATACAAGTATCCTGTAGAAGGCAGTAAATACTGATAAAACAAATGCTGCGTATCATCCAAAGTAGAAACAAACGCTCCACGAACATCATATGCCGTTTGAATGATGCGAGATTCATGCTGCCATGCATCATGTTTATCAATATCATTCAATAATGCATCTCGACTCTTTTTTGTCTGTAGAATTGGCAGATCAGCCTGCACTAGATCACGCATTCTCTTTTCAATCTTTACAATCAATGTATCCCTTGCCATTTCACTATGATGTATCGTTGTAAAAATACCTTTCGAAATTGAATTAGCAATATGTACTGTTGTATCTTCCCCCGTCACATCGCGAATCGCCTTCAAGTATAAAAGAAGCAAAGTATTCTGATAACTCATATTGGCATACGAATTTCTAAGATCAAACAATTCAATCTCCGCATCTTGTGTAATTGGTGCATTTAGTCTTTCATAATGATGATTCACTTTACATGCAAGGAGTGGAAAAGCAAAAGAAAGGTGCTTGATTAGCTGTGCACAGCTAACACCTTCCTCAACTGTTTTCTCAATGATTTTTCCTTCCGGACTTTTTATTGTCAGTTTCATGATTATACCTCGTCGTGAATGCAACAGTATCTTCTCTTACATTTTTAACCGGAATCGAACTTGTAGCCTCAGGCAATAAACGCATCATGGCAAGCTGTGAATTCACTGGTGCATCACCACGATTGATCTTGCGATATCTGCCTGTATTACTCATGATTCTTGCTTTCGTATTATCTCTAAATGCAAGTGCAAGATATTGATGGATCTGTTCTTTGACATGAGCATCTTCAATCGGACAGGCAACTTCTACTCTTCTTTCCGTATTTCTTGTCATAAAGTCTGCAGAAGAAATATACATTTTCTCATTCTCATTAGAACCAAAGATATAGATTCTGGAATGTTCAAGGAATCTTCCAACAATTGAAATGATTTCAATATTGTCTGTTTTTCCTTCAATACCTGGCAAAATACAAGAAATACCACGAACGATCAATTTCACTTTCACACCTGCTAAAGATGCTTCATGTAGTCTTTCTATAATATCTTCATCTGTAATAGAATTCAACTTACAAGTAATGACACCTTGTTCCCCTTTGACAATTTCCTGATCCATCAATGAAAGAATTGTACTCTTTAAAGAAACAGGAGAGACAAGCAATGTATTGTATTTTCCATCTAATCTGCCAATTGCCATATTTGCAAAGAAAGAAACAACATCTTTGATAATATCTGCACGTGAAGTAATATATGCTAAATCTGTATATGATTTCGCAGTATTTTCATTGAAATTACCTGTCGCAATCAATGCAGCGTATTCTGGTTTAGATGCTATGATCTTTGTGATCAAACATACTTTTGAATGCACTTTATATCTTTCAAAACCATAGATAACATTACATCCCGCATCTTCCAGCTTCTCAGAATAGTCAATATTATTCTGTTCATCAAATCTAGCTTTCAACTCAATCAGTACATCTACTTCTTTTCCATTTTCTGCAGCCTGACATAGATAATCCACAAGTCTTGCACGGGTAGCTAAACGATAAATTGTAATCTTGATAGAGACTGTTTTAGGATCATTTGCGGCTTCCTTGACAAGCTGTAAAAATGGATCCATGGATTCATATGGATAATGTAAAAGTACATCTTTCTCTTGTACCTGATGAAACAATGACTGTTTGTAGTTAAATACTGCGGATAACTTTGGTGTATAGGATGGATATGTGACTTTCTCCTTGATTTCTTTATCCACTAGATTTTCAATACCAAAGACATATTTCATATTCATTGGTACAGCACTTGTGAACATTTCTCTTCTTGTAATCTTGAGATTTGTTAAAAGATATTTCATGAAAGAATTGGATGGTTTACTAGATACCGTCAACATTGTAACGTTCATTTTTTTTCTTTCCTTCAATACTTTTTCCATTTTTTTACGATAGTCAAGAATATCTTCAAATGCTTCATCATCTGCATCTACATATGCACTTCTCGCAACCGTCAGTTTCAATGTCTCATTCACTGTATATTCATCAAAGATCGATGAGATTTGATATGCCAGCAGATCTTCTACATGAACAAAGCGAAATTTCTTCTTATGCGGCAGAACAATGATCTGCGGTAATGATTGCGGTACCGCAACAAAGCAATAGGATGTGCGTCCCTTCTTTTTCATATCCGCAGTGATATATGTAATATGATTCTGCAGATTTGGGAATGGATGATGAGTATCAACGATCTGTGGATTGAGCAAAGGCGCAATATTAGACTTATAATACTTCTTCAAGAATTTCATTTCTTCTTTATTACAATCTTTCATCGCAAGATCTTCAATGCCTTCACGCATCAAATCTTTTCTCAATTCTTCATAAATTTTATCTCTTTTTTTGCAGCCTCTTTTCGCAGCTGGATATATTGCATCCATCTGTTCTGCAGGTGTCAGACCAGATTTATTATCCACTTTACTCATCTTTGCATTTTTCATATCCCATAAAGAGCCAACTCTAACACGGAAAAACTCTTCCAGGTTAGAAGAGAAAAAATAAACTGATTTCAGTTTTTCAAGCAAAGGAACGGAAGGATCTTTTGCTTCATTTAAAACACGGTCGTTAAATCTAAGCCAAGATAATTCTCGATTACATGTATAACCATCTTTATAAATATTTTTCTGCATTGCTTTACCTCTTTATTTCATACATGTATAACAGTACATCTCCATTGTAAACTTGTTGTAAAAAGCCTGTATTATCTAACACTTTCTTAGAATACACATTGTTTTTATCCACTTTTGCATACAATTTCGCAATATTCATTTTTTTACATTCCTCAATCAAGAGTTTTACACCACGATACATATATCCTTTATGCTGATATGCATGTTTTGTACGATAGCCAATTTCATAAGTTCCATCATTTCTTGCATAAATCTGGATAATTCCTACAAGAATATCTGCATCAAAGATTCCATATGTCATATGCTTTAATAATGAATGATACAGTATCATTGCCTGCATTTCATTCAATGAAGATTCATATAGATCTTGCAGCTGTTTCGCATCAACTGCTTTTAATGTGCGTATGTTTGTCATTTGAATTACTTTATTGTTTTTATTATACTCCTGTCATATGATTAGATGCATGGAGAATTAAAATGAAAAGAATCGTAACAATGCAAGACATCTCATGTATTGGAAAATGTTCCCTGACCGTTGCACTTCCAATCATTTCCGCAATGGGAATCGAAACCGCAATTCTTCCAACTGCCGTATTATCTACACATACAATGTTTAAAGGTTTTACATTCCATGATCTGACAAATGAATTAGAGCCAGTTATTTCTCACTGGAAAAAAGAAGGATTTACGTTTTCTGCAATCTATACTGGTTATTTAGGTTCCATCGAACAGATTGCTATCGCAAAGCACTTCATTGATACAACAGAAGGCAATCCTCTCGTTATTGTTGATCCATGCATGGCAGATGCTGGAAAACTATATACTGGATTCACATTGGAATTCGTTGAAGAGATGAAACGTCTTTGCGAGAAGGCAGATATCATCTGTCCAAACATAACAGAAGCTTGTCTTTTATTGCATCAGCCATATAAAGAATCATTTTCAGAAAAAGAAATCAAGAAGATGTTAAAGGAATTATGTAAATTTGGCAGTCAGAAAGCCATTATGACTGGTGTTTCTTTACAGAAAAATTCCATTGGTGCATATGGATATGATGCAGATAACGATACATATACCTATTATTTTACAGAAGAAGAAACACAGCACTTCCATGGTACTGGAGATATCTGGGCTTCCACATTAACAGGGTGTCTCGTCAATGGTAAATCTCTACAGGAATCTATTCAGATTGCATGTGATTTTGTAAAAGAATCCATTCATCTCACACTCCAGGAGGAAAACCATAATATCTATGGTGTAAACTTTGAACAGGCAATCCCTTCTTTAATCAAAAAATTATAGAAATAGAAAAGCACGGAAAACCCGTGCTTTTCTGAAAGAAAGGAATAATTATGAATACAAGTAAAGTCTATACGTAGTATAACATATATTCTTTCATTTGTGTCAGTATTTACTTACTTCAATAGTAATTACGCATGAAACAAATCGAGATTTTAAAGCTCGATTTGTTTGCTTCCAAAATGTAGCATATACGTATATAC
>QQXM01000047.1 GCA_014610835.1 Erysipelotrichaceae bacterium 7770_A6 | reverse complement strand
AAAGTGGGGGTAAAGTACAAAAAGTTGGCATAAAGAAAAGAGCGCTGTTACCAACTTTTTAGAGTTTTCGACAGCGCTCATACAAACAGGGGGAAAATTATGGGACTAGAGAAAGTGATCCATGTAAATCGATGGGGTGTTTTTGAAGTATCTTTGAATGGAACAGACGAAGGAAATCCATTTGTTGAACAGACATTGACAGGTATCTTTACATCAAAAGATGAAAGTGTGTGCGTCAATGGTTTTTATGATGGAGATGGCGTCTACAGAATTCGTTTTATGCCTTCTTATGAAGGAGAATATTCTTTTGTCTTGCATGCAACATTTACAAAACAAGTATTTTCTGGAACGTTTGTGGTAGATCCACCAAAGGCAAATAATCATGGCCCAGTGCATGTACATGATACATATCATTTTTCATACGCTGATGAGACACCTTATATTTCCATTGGTACAACAGCATATGTATGGCATTTACAGAATGAACAGACAAAAGAACAGACACTCAAAACATTACAAGATTCAGCTTTCAATAAATTACGCTTCTGCATTTTTCCAAAACACTATGTATATAATTTTAATGATCCAGAATATTTTCCATACGTTGGAACACCAATGGATGCTTCTATATTGAATGAAAGTAACTTCATGGATTACATGGGAAAAAATGAAGGAAATAATTTTGATAAAACTAGATTTGTTTCGGAATATTTTAGAAATATTGAAGAACAGCTTCAAAAACTATGTGATCTTGGAATTGAAGCGGATTTGATTCTATTTCATCCATATGATCGCTGGGGCTTCTCATCTATGACAAGAGAAGAAGATGAATTGTATTTGAAGTATATCATTGCACGTTTTGCGGCGTATCATAATGTATGGTGGGCAATGGCAAATGAATGGGATCTATTCCAGAATAAATCTGCAGAAGACTTTGAATATCTTGCAAACATTTTAGTGAAGAATGATCCATATCATCATTTACGTTCGATTCATAACTGCTTGAAAGTATATGATCAATCAAAGGATTGGATTACACATGTTTCTTATCAGAGAATTGATTTATACAAAACAGTAGAAGTTACAAATGAACTCAGAGAACAGTATCATAAACCAGTTGTTGTGGATGAAGCTGGCTATGAAGGAAATATTCAGTATGGCTGGGGTAACTTGACTGCTGAAGAAGAAGTGAGACGTTTCTGGGAAATTGCAATGCGTGGCGGATATCCAGGACATGGCGAAACATATCTGAATGAAAATAATATCTTATGGTGGTCTCATGGTGGTAAACTGCATGGGGAAAGCCATTTGAGATTTGGCTTCTTAAAACAGATCATGCAGAAAATGGATGGCAGCGAAATTGCACCTCATCAGATTGAATGGGACAGTACATGTGCTGTCAGTGAAAATGACAAGGAAGAAAAGGCAAAAGGCCAATATATTTTCTACTTTGGTTTCCAAAGACCTGGATGCAGAGATTTCTTTATTGATGATGAAACAGATTATGCAGTTGATGTGATTGATACATGGAATATGACAATTCGCTATGCAGGGGTATTTCACGGTCGCTTTAGAATTGCACTTCCTTCAAAGCAGTACATGGCTGTTAGACTGAGAAAAGCAAATGAAGCGGACTTGATTCGTGAAGTTGATTCGGAATATAAATCTGTTCGTCTAAAAGAAGAACATCCATTTGTAGCGGCAGAAGAAAAGAGAGAAGAGCCTCAGGAAATTCCACCTGTACAAAAAACACCATTGATTCATGATGGTCTGGATGAAGAAGATTATCTTGAACCAACAACGATCAAAGAAAAAGTTCAGCAAATGAAACCATTTGAAGAAGAGGAAATTGTTGAAAATGATCTTGATGAAGATATCAGTGAAGAAGTGGAAATCAAAGAAGAAGCAGAAGAAACAAAGGAAGAAGATCTGGATTTGAGTGATGTGAAAGAAGAAAGTGATGATGAAGCAGAACTTCCTGAAATCGTTACAGCTTCTATTCCTGTTTTTCACACAGATGATGAATTAGAGGAAGAAAAAGAAATTGATAATTTAGATGTACCAGTCAGCTTCTTTAAGCGCAGCGAATGATGTTAAATGACATTGATTTGTATCAGTGTTAAAATGTGATTATTCATTGGAGGAATTATGGAACAGTTAGAATTTAAATTTGATACACAGTTATTGATTGATGGTCATGATCTTGATGAAGATAAGATCAATGACTATATTACAGAACACTTTAAAGGTGACTGTCTATTAGTTGTTGGAGATGATACTTTAATCAAGATTCATTTCCATACAAATGAACCATGGCAGATTCTTGAATATGGTCAGTCTATTGGTGATATCTATGACGTTGTTGTAGAAAACATGCAAAGACAAGAAGAAGGCTTAAAAGGATAAAAAGAAATCACGGATTCAGAATCCGTGATTTTTAAATACTTCATTCATAATTTCTGGATATTTTTCAATTGGAAAGGATTGTCTGGAATATATTTTGTTTCCATAATCTGCAAGATATCCATGTAACCATACTCCCATACATAATGCATGGAAGATATCCGTCGTCATTGTTAATATTCCTGCAAGGATTCCAACAAGCAGATCTCCTGATCCTGCCTGGGCTAGTGACTGGTTTCCACTTTGGTTGATATATACATCTTCATTTGGAGATACAACGATTGTATTTGGTCCTTTTAGTACAACATAGACTTTGTTTTTGCGTGCAAATTGCTTTGCGTATTCTAATTTGTGATCTTTGATGACTTCAATTGGCTGATTGCAAATGGAAGCAAATTCTCCTAAATGTGGAGTGATAATGACAGGACAGTTTACAAATCTTAAGATCCATGTATTTTTGACAAGCAGACGCAATGCTTCTGCATCTAGTATGACGGGCTTTGTAGATTCTTGTAGAATCATATCCATGCATTCAACTTTACGTGGCATACAAACTGCACCAGAACCAAATGCAATTGCCTTTGCTTCTTTGATGCGTGGGTATAGTTTTTCTTCGTAGTTGTTATAGTTGAACGGGTGGAATACTGGCGTAATATGATGTGCAGCTGCTATTGGATAGATTTCATCTGGACAGGAAACATTGATATAAGGAGTGCCAACGGTTTTAGCTCCTATGATATTTAAGCTTAGTGCACCAGCACATCCATAGCTTCCTCCAACAAGATATGTTTTTCCATATGTCCCTTTATATGCATTGACTGGTTTTTTTGGAAAAAGAGAAAAGAATCGTTCTTCATTCATTTCGTAATACTTTGTTGGAATTGTGTGTGGTAAATGTAAATTAATCAATTCACATGTATCAAACAATTGATGTTCTTTTTGAAGCATATGAAATGGTTTGTAACAATCCAATGCAAATGTAATTGTTGAATGGATTGCATCTAGATCATGATAGTCGCTGTCTGCTTCTGCACCACTGTTGATATCAATGGAATAAACAGTTTTGTTGGATTGATTGATATATCGGAAAATATCTCGGATATTCTTCTTTAATTCACCATGATAAGAAAACCCATATACTGCATCAATAATTAAATCCGCCTGATCAATATATTCTTGTTTATATGAATAGATATATTTTGAATCAATCTGTTTACTTGCGTAGATTGCTTCGTTACTGACAGGTTCTCCATCAATGGGAAGAATTTTAAATGTGTAGTCTTTTAAATATTTACAGATGGTATAACCATCTCCGCCATTATTTCCTTTTCCAGCAAGTACAACGATGTTGTCCTGCCTGGAAAACGCATGCATGATTTTATCTGCGATGAGTCTGGATACCGTTTCCATGATTTCTAGTGATGAAAAGCCTGATAAAGACTCGATTTTCTGCATTCCTTTTCTATCAATGATCATACTGACTTCTTTCTTGCATTAATGATATCACATGTTATTTGAAAACTTGTGAAATAAATGTATGTATTATGATAAATATGCTATAATTTGAATATAACAAAGGGAGGTATGATCATGCCAGCAAAGAAAACAGTCTCAACAACAGAGACTAAAAAAGCAGCAGTGAATACAGAAGAAGCTAAGAAAAATACAACTGTAGAAAAGACAACTGCGAAGAAAACGACTACAAAGGCTGCTCCTAAGAAAGCAACAGCGAAAAAGGCTGCAGATAAAAAAGAAACTGTAGAAAAAGAAACAGCTAAAAAACCAGCAACAAAGAAGGCAGCTGCTAAGAAGCCTGCTGCTAAAAAGACAACAACAAAAAAGACAACAAAGAAGGTTGAAGAACCAGTTGTTAATAAAAAGTCTGTAAAGGATTATGAAGATATCATTAATTGGAAGAAGGGCGAAGCTCATGCAATGGATTGGCTCTATATCGAGGTGAATGCAAATGATCTTTTAACAGAAGTTGAAGCAGGTGTAGATAACCTTGATACAACATGTCAGGCTATCATGAACTGCATGCTTGAAGGTGACGTATTCGTAGTTGAACCAACAGGTGCTAATAAGGTAAGCCCAGCATTATCTGTTCGTTACTACTGCGATAACTTATCCGAAGATCGTAAAAAGTATTTCGAAAGATAAATTATATGAAAAGTAGAGAATTTTGCTTCTCTACTTTTTTATAACAGTATTTTGTCTAAGCACATTAGTATGAATACAGTAATCACAAGTACTATGATAATTGCGATACAGCGTCCGAGCATTCTTTTATATGGATTTGTATCACTCATGCATGGGAATTCATCAAAGAGTGATGTCCAGTGGGTACAGATATCAATGATTGCAATACAGCTTGTTAGATGCAGGAGGCGATAAAGTGTAGTGAATACAGGCTGTGTGATAATCATATCATCCCAGATGACATCTCCACTAAAACAAGAAGCGATGATCAAAACATAGACAATGCCTGCGATAATCATATGGGAAAGCTTTTTGCTTCGAAATCCTGGAATATTGATTCCATCAATCATTCGATGATGCTTGAATACGGAAATGACTTCTTCCATGGTTGTGAGTTCTTTGTGGATACATTGCATTGCTAAATCATCATATTCATGATTTGGAAACATTGTTTTCAATAAATAGCCAATGCATTGAATGTCTATCCATTCTTCACTGTCTGCACGTGCCTGTTCACCAACAGAAATCTTGACTTTATCATTGGATGTGATCCAGATTGAAGCAGGATCTAAGCTTCCAAGAATGATTTTTGGAGAATTATGATGCAGGATCTGCATTGTTTTCAGTATTTCATTCATGAAGTATTTTCTTAGTTTCAAAGAAATACCTTCATTGAGATATTCCTGTAATGTATTTCCTTCTGTTGTTTCTTCCAGTACATAAAGCATGCCATCGATTTCTCTATAATTCTCAATTGCAATGATTCCAGGGATATTCTGGCTGCTCAATGATGAAAAAACATGGATGTCATATTTTTCTAATGTTTTATTTGCCATATATATTCATTACTTTCTATTCAAATTCTATCATGACAATCATATAAAGTGTGTAAGTGTTTACTGATTATTTGTGAATGTAACAATTTTCATCATAATTTGATTGCATTTTCAAAATGTAGAATGTATGATGAATAAGCGAGTTAGTTATGAAAAATGTCGTAAGTAATAAATATTTCTATTATTATTTTAGATAATGAGGGTAATGGATAATTGCCCGTTTTATAGTGAATAGGCATTATCTAAAAAAAGTTGTACGTGAACAGCCATATGGATAATGCCATATGGCTTTATTTGTATCAAGAGGTAAGAGAATGAAAATTGAAATGCATGCAGAAAGTAAAACGTATCCAATCTATCTTGAAAGAGGAATTTTAAAAAAAGCAAAAGAATATATTGGAAGAAGTGGAAAGGTATTTTTAATCAGTGATGATGGTGTACCAGAACAGTGGAGAAATCTTCTTCAAAAGCAATATCCATCTGCTTCCATGTATGTATTTAAAAATGGAGAAGCAAGCAAGAACTTCGATACACTGCAGGATATTCTGAAGGCAATGCAGAAAGCTCATGTATCTAGAAAAGACAGTGTCATTGCATTGGGTGGCGGTGTCGTTGGTGATATGGCTGGATTTGCTTCCGCAATCTATATGCGTGGTATTCCATATATCAATATTCCAACAACTTCTTTATCTCAAATCGACTCTTCGATTGGTGGAAAGACCGCAATTGATTTCAATGGTGTAAAGAATTGTGTTGGTGCGTTCTGGCAGCCAGATATGGTTCTTGTAGATCCTGAAGTATTAACTACGTTGACACCTCGTCATTTCCACAATGGTCTAGCAGAAGCAGTTAAAGAAGGCTTGATCAAAGATGAGAAACTGTTTGAAATCTTTGAGAGAGATGACTATGCTGATCATATTGATGAAATCATTGCGCGTTGCTTAAATATCAAAAAAAATGTTGTTGAACATGATGAAAAAGAAACAGGGGAAAGAAAGCTGCTGAACTTTGGACATACATATGGCCATGGACTGGAATCTTATTTTGGAATGGATGGATATTATCATGGTGAGTGTGTTGGACTTGGCATGTTGAAAATATTGAATAACAAGGAAATCAAAGATCGTCTTGTTAAAGTATTAGAAAGATTGCAGTTGCCTGTGACATGTGAATATGATGCAGATGCAGTATTTCAATTAATGATGAATGATAAGAAGGCGGATCATGATCATATCTCTATTGTTCAGGTAGATGAAATTGGTAACGGCTATGTAGAAGACTGGTCAAATGAAAAAATCAGGGAGCGCTTATGAAAAATACATTTGGAAATAACTTAACAGTTACATTGTTTGGAGAATCTCATGGAACTGCAATTGGTGCTGTCATGGATGGTGTGCCAAGTGGTGTCAGAATTGATATGGACATCATTTCTAGAATGGTGAATCAAAGAAAGGCAGCGGGTACGATTTCTACAGGCAGAAAAGAAGACGATATTCCAGAGTTTGTATCTGGTGTGAAAAATGGAGTAACTGAAGGAACACCAATTACTTTCTTTATTCAAAATAAAAACGTACATTCTTCTGACTATAATGCTTTAGAAAATGTTGCACGTCCATCACATGCAGACTATGCAGGACACATGAAATATCGTGGAAATGAAGATGCAAGTGGTGGCGGTCATTTTTCTGGCAGATTAACAGCACCTCTTGTTGTGTGTGGTGCAATCTGTATGTGTATGTTAAAAGAAAAGCATATTTCGATTGGTACACATATTTCACGTATGATGGATATTGTTGACCGTCCGTTTGATGAAGATAATCTTCTGCATGATATTGAAATCTGTAATGAAAAAACATTTTCTACATTAGATGATGAAAAAGGACAGGCAATGATTGCATTGATCAATGATGCTAGAAATAAACAGGATTCTGTTGGCGGTATCTTAGATACAGCAATTGTTGGCATGGATGCAGGTGTAGGGGAACCGGCATTTGATTCTGTAGAATCGATGCTTTCTCATGCATTATTTTCTATTCCGGCATGTAAAGGTGTTATGTTTGGCAGTGGATTTGATTTTGCATCTATGTATGGCTCTAAAGCCAATGATGCATTTGAAATGAAAGATGGCAAGGTTACAACTGTGACAAATCATAATGGTGGTATCAATGGTGGAATTACAAATGGTATGCCAATTCGTTTCCAGACAGTATTTAAACCAACACCTTCGATTTCTCAGAAACAAAAAACAGTCAATTTTAAAACAAATGAAAATGTGGAAATAGAAATTCATGGCAGACACGATCCGGCAATTATTCATCGTGCTAGAGTGGTTGTGGATGCAATGTGTGCAATTACACTTGTAGATTTATTAATTACGAGATACGGCACAATGTATTTTGGAGAAGAAAGATGAAATTTGGATTGATAGGATATCCTTTAGGGCATAGCTGGTCAAAAGAAATTCATGGTCACTTTATTTCTCATCCATATGAGATGTATGAGATGAAAGAAGATGCATTGGATGCATTTTTGAAAAGCAAAGATTTTGATGGATTGAATGTAACCATTCCTTATAAACAGACTGTCATTCCGTATCTTGATGCAATGGATGAAGCTTGTCAGAGAATTGGTGCAGTGAATTGTATTGTTAATGAAAATGGAAAGCTGAAAGGCTACAATACCGATTATATTGGTTTTATGGAAATGCTTTTACAGAACCATGTTGATGTGAAAGATAAGAACGTCGCAGTACTTGGTACAGGTGGCGCGTCAAAAGCAATCTGTGAAGCTTTACAACAATTACACGCTAATATCACACTTGTTTCTAGAAATCAAAAAGATGGTGTGATTACATATGATACATTGTATGAGAATGAAAAACAGTTTGAAATCATTGTCAATACGACACCGATTGGCATGTATCCAAAGTGTGATGAAACTGTGATTGATATTCATCGCTTTACCAATGTGAATACAGTGGTTGATGTTATTGCCAATCCATTAATGACACGCTTGCAGTTTGAAGCAAAGTGCATGGGAATAAAAGTATTAGGTGGATTTGAAATGCTTGTGCGTCAGGCATTTGCGGCAGATGAATTGTTCCTGCATCAGAAAATGGATGCATCAATGATTTATCCATGTATGAATGATCTTCTGTATGCGAGAAGAAATATCATATTGATTGGTATGCCAACGGCTGGCAAGACAACGATATGTGCTTCTCTTGCGAAAGCTGCACATAAAAAACCAATTGAAATGGATGATGAAATCGTTGAGAAACTTGGAACATCCATTAAAGAGTGCTTTGCTTCAAAAGGAGAAGCATACTTTAGACATGTTGAAACAGAAGTGGCAAAAGAACATCGTGAAGCTAAAGGTGAAATTATCTCTTGTGGTGGAGGCGTTATTACACAGAAAGAAACGATGCGATATCTAAGTGAAAATGGAATTGTGATCTGGATCAAAAGAGATCTTCACAATCTATTTCCAACAGATTCTAGACCACTTTCTTCCAGTGAAGAAGCCATCAAGAAAATGTATGATGATCGATATCCATTGTATGAGAAATACAGTGATATACAGATTGAAAATAACGAAACAATAGACAAAGTCATACACAAAATAATAACGTGTGTTAGAGGAGAATAGGAAATGATTATTACAGTAAAGAAAAGTGCAACAGAAAAAGAATTAGAGCGCTTAGAGAAAGACTTAAGAGGAAAAGGTCTACAGATTCATAAAAGTATTGGTGATGAATTTAATGTATGGGGCTTAGTTGGTGATACGGCACATATTGATGAAAGTAAAATTTTGGCACAGCGTTTTGTTGCGAATGTAACGCGTGTATCTGCACCATATAAACTTGCGAATAGAATGTTTCATCCATTGGATACCGTTGTTGATGTAAGCGGCGTGAAGATTGGTGCGAATGAACCTGTTGTTGTGATGGGTGGTCCTTGTTCTGTGGAAGGGGATGATCAAATCTGTCGTATTGGTCAGGAAGTGAAAGAATGTGGTGCGCAGATCATTCGTGGTGGTGCATATAAGCCACGTACTTCTCCATATGCTTTCCAGGGCCTTGGATCTGAAGGAATTCAGGATATGGTACATGCTAGAGAAAAGACGGGATTGCCAATTGTTTCTGAATTGATGAGTATTGATAAGCTGGATGAGTTTGTTGAAAATGTTGATCTGATTCAGATTGGTGCTAGAAATATGCAGAACTTTGATCTTTTGAAGGCAGTTGGAAAAACAAACAAACCAGTTTTATTGAAGCGTGGAATGTCTGCAACAATTGAAGACTGGATCATGTCTGCGGAATACATTATGGCTAGTGGCAACCCAAATGTTATTTTCTGTGAAAGAGGAATTCGTACATTTGAAAAATACACAAGAAATACATTAGATCTCGCTGTTGTTCCGATCATTAAAGAAAAGACACATTTACCTATTGTTATTGATCCTTCTCATGCTACGGGGGACTGGAAGTATATTGAAGCAGTATCTATGGCTGCAGTTGCTGCAGGGGCAGATGGGTTGATCATTGAAGTTCATGATCATCCAAGTGAAGCGTGGAGTGATGGTGCACAATCTCTGAAACCTGAAAAATTCAAAGAAGTTGTTGATAAATGTAAATTGATTGCACATGCAATAGGCAGAGAGATGTAAGTATGGATACGCATTTTCATAAATCCAGACCAAATATTGAAGCAAGTGTTACCTTGCCTTCATCAAAATCGTTATCTCATCGTGCACTGATTACTGCTTCACTTGCAGATGGTGATTCTTTGATTCATGGAATCAGTGAAAGTAAAGATACAGAAGCTACAATGAATGTGTTGTCGCATTTAGGGGTACAGTTTGAAAGAATTCAGGAAGGTATTCTAGTACATGGTATTGGTGGAAAGTTTGCATATGATGGTGCTGTTATGGATTGCAATGAATCTGGGAGTACATTGCGTTTCTTGATTCCGCTTGTAGCTTTGTTAGAGAAAAAAGCAACATTTACAGGCCATGGCCGTTTGATGGAAAGACCCCAGTCAGTATATGAAGAACTTTTTAAGCAAAAGGATCTTGTGTTTGAAAAAGAAGGATCTTTCCTGCATGTACAGGGGCCTTTACAAGGTGGAGAATATACAGTGAATGGAGATGTTTCTTCACAGTTTATATCTGGCTTACTATTTGCATTGCCTTTATGTAAAGAAGACAGTGTGATTCATATTGTTCCTCCATTTGAATCTGCATCATATGTTAGATTGACACTGGATGCATTACAGCGCTCTAAGATCGTTTGCAACATGCAGGGGAATGATATCTATATTAAAGGAAACCAGGTTTATCAGCCGATTGACTGTACTGTTGAAGGGGATGATTCTCAAATGGCTTTCTTCATTGAACTTGCCATGGTTCAAAAGACAACTTTGCATATATTGAATGTGAATCATGATTCTCATCAGGGAGATCATGTTATTCTAGAGATTGCGAAAAGAATGGGTGCATTCATTGAAGAAATTGATGGTGGATATCGTGTAGATGCAAATGAAATCCATGGAACAGAAATTGATCTGCAGGATTGTCCAGATCTAGGACCGGCACTTTTTTGTTTAGCTACGCAATGCGAAGGTACAACAATTTTTACACATTGTGAAAGATTGCGTATCAAGGAAAGTGATCGTATTGGTGTAATGGAAGATGAGCTGAGAAAGCTTGGCTGTGATATTCATTCGGATGGTGGAACGGTTGTGGTGAATGGTCCATCTGAATTGAAGGAATCTGTTGTGCTATGTGGTCATAATGATCATAGAGTTGTGATGTGTTTGAGTATGCTTGCGTGTCTTTCTGAAGATATTACAATTTCAGGAAGTGAAGCAATCAATAAAAGTTATCCAAAGTTTTTTGAAGATTTAAAGAGGTTAGGTGTTAGCTATGATCAATAAGGATACAGTATTTGCGGTCATTGGACTTGGTGTATTGGGTGGAAGCTACGTTGAAGGATTGAGTCAGAAAGGATATTCCTGTATTGGTGTGGATATTAATGAAGAATCCATTGCGTATGCGAAAGAAAAAGGATGGATCGTAAAAGGTGGAAGTGATCCTTCTGTTGTGAAAGAAGCAGATATTGTGATTTCTTGTCTGTATCCGCATGCATTTGTGAAATGGATCAAAGAGAATCAGCAATATATAAAGCATGGTGCACTTTTATCTGATGTTACGGGTGTAAAAAGAAATGTGATTGAAAATATCAATGCCATTTTAAGAGAGGATATTGAATTTATTGCCTGTCATCCGATGGCAGGAAAAGAATATAAGGGGATTTTGTTTGCGGATGCTTCAAAGTTTGAAACTGCGAATTTCATTATTGTTCCAACAAAAGATAATACAAAAGAAGCAATTGCTACGGCATATCAGCTTGCAGAAATCCTTGGCTTTTCTAGAATCAGTGAATTGAGTGCAGAGGAACATGACAAGATGATTGGCTTCTTATCACAGTTGACACACGTGATTGCGGTTTCTTTAATGAATGTAACAGATAATGAACAGCTGGTGGATTATACGGGTGATTCTTTCCGTGATCTTACAAGAATTGCAGAAATCAATGAATCCATGTGGCCAGAACTGTTTGTGGAAAATAAAGATTATCTTTTGAAAGAAATCACAGCTTTTCAGCAATCATTGGAGAATTTAAAAGAAATGATTGAGACAGAAAACTATGATGGTATGAAAAACAAGATGATTATTGCCACGGAAAGAAGAAAAAAGTTTAATAAATAACATTTATTTGATTTCAATGATATAATCTTTACGTTATGAAGAAAAAAGAAATCAAAATATTAGTTGTAATCGCAGTGATTGCGGTTGTTGGGATTATCGCAATGCAATTTTTTCCTAAAAAAAGTACAGATCCAAATTTAACACCAACGGAGAAACCGAAAGGTGAATGGGTAGCAATTATTCATAAGAATGAAGTTGCACAATGGTTTGATTCTGGTGTTGATGGAGAATACACTGTAAAAGGTGACTATGGTGAAATGGTCGTTGAAGTTAAAGACGGAAGATGGCATGTTGGAAGCGTAGAATGTCCAAACCATACTTGTGAACAGATGGGTTGGGATGATGGCAGTAGTTTCATGCCAATTACCTGTATTCCAAATAACATTATGATTGGTACAAGTGAATGGGTGGAGAATTATTTATCCAATGAATAATAAAACAAAAAGATTTACATATCTTGCCTTGCTGAGTGCAATGGCAATTACATTGAATCTGATTGAAACCGCAACAATACCTCCGATGTTTGGCGTATTCAGAATTGGTTTAGCAAATATCATTGCTTTGATAACAATACAGGTATTGGGTGTCAAAGAAATGATTATTGTGAATGTCATGAGAGTCATGATCGGCAATCTTATGAGTGGAAGAATCTTTGGATCTTCCTTCTGGATCTCATTTGGCGGTGTATTATTGAGCAGTATTGTTCTGTGTATTATGCATAAGCTGAAAGCATCGTTGATGTTTACTTCTGTGATGTCATCCATTGCACACTCTATTGGTCAGGTTTGTGTTGTTGCGTTCTTCTATATGACAGGATATATCGCAGTGATACTTCCGTACTTCCTGCTTTTATCGATTCCAACAGGATTATTTACAGGATTTATTGCGAAGATAGCTTCAGAAAGAGTGAACCCTTTAAAGAAATGAAAACCAGGCAACTTTGCCTGGTTTTGTCATGTTAATGCAGGTTATCTTCATCAATGATAAATTTTCTACACTTTTCACAATGAAATACTTTGACTGTTAGATTTGACATGGAAGTTAGTTTAATTCCTTTGATGAATGGTGTAAAGTTCAGCAAACCTTTGTTTGCATCTTCTGAAACCCATTTTAGAGCATAACGATCTTGAGAAATGGTTCCTGTTTTCATTTCTTCTTTGCAAAAGGGACATTTCATATGAATGGTATATATAAATTAGCTCATCCAGCTGAGTCAAATCTATATACATCTCCTTTCTCTTCCGGCTTAGTATCGGCCCG
>QQXM01000046.1 GCA_014610835.1 Erysipelotrichaceae bacterium 7770_A6 | reverse complement strand
GAGCTTCCTGTAACATGTAAATGAGGAAGTGGAAAGGAAGAATGAAATAAAAAAGTACCAGTCGTAAAATTGAATCTGCTGATCTTGACCGGTTAGCTGAAACAATAATACGGAGGTACCTATGAAGAATTGTAACAAACAAAACGAAAAGATTGAACTGGTTGATGAAAAAACTTTGGTAATTGGTGTGGATATCGGATCATATGATGAATATGCACGAGCATTTACATGTAGAAAACAGGAATTGTCAAAAAAGCCATTACACTTTTATAATACTGCCGAAGGATTTAAGACGTTCAAAGATTGGGCGGTAAATATCATGAAAGCAAATGGTCTTGAAAAGATTATCGTTGGTATGGAACCGACTTCCATATATTGGGAAGCTTTAGCTACATATTGTAAAGATAATGGAATGATTCTTGTACATGTAAATCCTGCAGCTGTTCATAAGTCAAAGGAATTAGATGACAATGATCCATCAAAGAATGACAGGAAAGACCCTAAGGTAATTGCAGGTCTTGTAGCAGATGGGAGATATCAGTTCCCATACATGCCTGAAGAAGAGTATGCAGAGCTAAGAGAACTTTCCAATCTGCGCATACGTACACAGGAAAGTCTCACGCAATGCAAGAACAGATTATCTCGATGGTATTCACGTTATTTTCCAGAATTTAAAGGAGCGTACAAGAACGTTGTATCAAAGACTGCAATGATGATTCTGGACCTGTATCCATTACCTGAAGACATCGTGACGTTAGGTGTTGAAGGAATATTGCAGATCTGGAGAAGTAAGAAGGTACGAGGTGCAGGAGAAAGAAAAGCCAGAAAGCTGTATGAAGCAGCTAGAAACAGTATTGGCAGAAAAGAAGCGGCATCAATAGCCAGAATTGAATTCAAGTCAATCAAGGAAGATCTAGATCGTTATCAGGAAAGACTGGATGAGATTGAGAAGAAGGCAGATGAAATTCTGCCAAAAATCAAGAATGTAGACAAATTGTTTGAAATCAAGGGCGTTGGTAAAGCCACGGTATTAACATTTCTTTCTGAAATTGGAGAAATAAGCAGATTTGATAACCCTAAAGAAATACAGAAACTTGCAGGTTATGCAATAGTGACGAATGAGTCCTGTAAGCATCAGGGAGAGAAGAGAATCAGCTATAGAGGAAGAAAAAGACTTCGCTGGGTACTGTACCAGACAGCGCTGTCTGTAATTGCGAAGAACGCAGAGTTCAGACAGATACACGCGTATTACACAACACGAGCAAATAATCCACTGAAGGGAATACAGTCAGTTGTAGCAGTGGCATGTAAGATGATCCGCATATTCTATAAGATACTGACAGATGGAGTCAGCTATGATGGAACAAAGATGACACAGGACATAGTACACGCATAGGAACAAGTAACAGAGCAGTAAAAAGTCGTAGACAGATTCAGGTGACTGATAAATCTCGGACATCTCAATCTGTCTATGACCAAAAAGCATAGATGGAAAAGCACTGGAGAGTATGGTATGAACGTCCGCTGAAAATGCGATACCATACATCAAGGATGCAAATTCAAAGATAAACGACAAAGTATGAGCCGGTAGCCGATAGATATTTTAACCATAGGGCAACGATCCTGCAGTTGAGCTTAATCGGCACCCAGGTTATGGATATGTGGGACGAAGGAAGTTAGGGCCTCTTAAATAAGAGTGATCCTGGTAGACACGGGAGGTGCACACCCATAACGATGAGGGCATTACACAAAGGCCATTTATAAATGAAACGTGACGTTTTGTTTTAAAAGTGCGTGTAATACATGAAAATCGTTATAATTCAGCACATTGATGCAAGAAATATCCATAACCTATTGGCTTATATCAAAATAAGTACTAAAAAATGGCTTAAATAAGCTAAATAACATTTGACTTATTAGGGAGG
>QQXM01000233.1 GCA_014610835.1 Erysipelotrichaceae bacterium 7770_A6 | reverse complement strand
ACCTGACTTTAGAGTTTAAAACTAAAATATGGTGAGACAATAAAGAAAAATGATGAATTACACAAGTGTGTAGCTCATCATTTTTTTGTATTGATTGTTTGATAACATAGCATTCCCAACAGGTAAATTTGTTATTTTTTCTAGTTTTTCTGCAAAGGATGGATTGTCGTACAGATTGATATAGTTGTTTTGAATTTTTACTAATCTGTATTTTTCAAACATATTACAGATTTCCTGATAGGAGTCTTCATCCTTTAATTCGTAAATCTGCATGAG
>QQXM01000232.1 GCA_014610835.1 Erysipelotrichaceae bacterium 7770_A6 | reverse complement strand
GAGGTGTTGAAATTCTTTCAATTCCTCATGTTATTTGAAAATCAATTTCTTGACACCTCATCCAATTTTGGAGCGCCGATTTTTTTTACTTTAGATCTTTAAAATTTGTTGTTAAGACAATTAAGAAACTAACTGCCATTGTTAATCCAGCGAATAATTTTGTATACCAAGGGAATTGGCCAATCATGCATACAATAAATGCCAGTGCAAACAATACCAGCAAAGATACTTTTTTTACCATGGAAATCTCCTTTAAACATGTATCATTATACAAGAAATGAAAACAATAGTGTTATATATGTTATAATCAAAAGCACAGTTGTCTCAGTAGCTCAGCAGGATAGAGCATTCGCCTCCTAAGCGAAAGGTCGTGCGTTTGAATCGCATCTGGGACGCCATCTAACAACGCCGAAAGCCTTTGTTTTTAAGAGTTTTCGGCTTTTCTTATGTCAACTACCCACCGTCCAAGGACGGATGGGCTTGTAACTGGCTTCTCCAGAATCGAACGGTTGTTATAAAACGGAATCGTTCCAAAATCCGGTTAATATAGCCAAATATTATTAAATTTATTAGATTGCATTACATGAAAACGTGCATATGCACAGAAATGGGGAGTGCAATGATGGAAATTAAACGAGACGCTTACCTACAACTGCAAAATACACACCTTCTTCATGTATTGCAAAAGTCAATGTAAAAATGTAGGTTTTGTACAAAATAATAATGTTCATTAACGGCTCTTCTAACATAGAAATGGGTAAAAAATGGGCTCTTCTAACATAGAAATGGGTAAAAAATGGTATGAAAATATCATTTTTTCTTTTATTTATGCAATTATTTCAATGAA
>QQXM01000231.1 GCA_014610835.1 Erysipelotrichaceae bacterium 7770_A6 | reverse complement strand
GGAATAAAAAAATGGCTCTCTCTACGGAATGGGTGGCTCTCAAAATCGGACAAAGTGGCTCTGGAGGAGTGGAATATTCACTTGAAAAAAAAGAAAAATTTGCTATATTGTAGATGGCTATGAAAGCTATTAAGCCACGTGTAAAAAAAAGGGAACTGCTGGAACACAATGTCATTAAGTTAAGGCAAATAAGAAGTCATTAAAATAAAATATTTGTCATGTAAACCCTGGATGTAGAGCTACATC
>QQXM01000045.1 GCA_014610835.1 Erysipelotrichaceae bacterium 7770_A6 | reverse complement strand
GTAGATGTTTGATTGAAGCATTCTCTCTTCACTTAAAGCATCTACTTTTATTTTTACCCACAACTATGTATGAAGGATCGTATTTTTGTAATATTGGATTTAAAATTTTCATGTCCATTGGTTTTGGTACATAATCATTCATTCCTGCCTGCATTGCCATTTGTTTATCTTCTTCAAATGCATTGGCAGTCATCGCAATAATTGGAATATTTGCTTTCTGCGTATCTTTCATTTTTCTAATTTCTTTACATGTTTCGTAGCCATTCATAAAAGGCATCTGAATATCCATTAAAATTAAATCAAAATACCCATCACTCGCATTTTGAAGCATCTCAATACATTGCTGACCATGAGAAGCATGTTCCACAAGATATCCTTCACTCTTTAATATTTCAATAGCAATTTCAGCATTTAAATCATTATCTTCTGCTAAAAGAATACGTTTATGTTTCATCTCATTGTTTACAATTTCTTTTGTCATTACCTGTTCTTCAGTGAAATCTTCTTTAGAAGCAATTTGTAAAGCAATATCCACTGTAAACTTTGTACCTTTTCCTTTGATACTTTCTACTTTAATTGTTCCATCCATTAAATCAACCATCGATTTCACAATAGATAACCCTAAACCTGTACCACTGATTTTGTTCTCTGTCGTCGTATGTTCTCTAGTAAATTCTTCAAAAATATGTGGAAGGAATTCTTCACTCATACCATATCCTGTATCTTCACACACAAAAATATACCGCGCATAATTTTTCTTTATGAGATGGCACTTCAATTACTGATACTGTAATTGCATGATCTGCAGGTGTGTATTTAATTGCATTGCTAACGATATTTAAATAGATTTGCTGAAGTTTTGTAATATCACAGAACGCATAATGATGTTGAACTTTCGAATCTACTTGAAAATGCAATCCTTTCTTTTTAACATCAGATTCAAATACAAAATTTACGGAATGAAATAATTCACTTAAATTACATGGCTCTAAATTCAATGTTGCAGTACCGCTTTCAATACGAGCCATCTCTAAAATCTGATTAATAATTGTTAAAAGAAGATTACTGGATGCTTGAATCTTTTTCAAATATCCTTTTGCTTTCTCTTTATGATCAAGATTTTGTTCCATCAAACCAGAAAAACCAATAATTGCATTCATTGGTGTACGAATATCATGACTCATATTAAATAAAAATCTTGTTTTTGCTTTATTTGCACTACGTGCCTGTTCTGCAGATTCTTTTAACTGAATAGCATATTGCTGCTGTTGAAACTTTCTAGAAGTATATAAGTAAAAGGATGTAGAAATCATCAAAGAAAATAAGTACGAAATAAAGATCGTAGTAAACCATTGTGATGCAGGAATCCAGCCATCTTTTGGCTCAATCTCAAAGTACCACATGTAGTTAGGAATATTACACTCCACCGTTAAACAACGCTTCGATAAAGGTTCCTCACTCTGTGCAAGTACAAAACGATTAGAAATATCTCCGTCACTTTTCCATATTTCATAGTTATATGATGCATCATTTAATTTATCTAATCCGATTTGGTCAATAAAGCGATTCCAATCAATTGCAAGAACAACAAATCCCCAGAAATTTTCATTTCCTGAAGCATCTTTTTGATATACTGGATTAAATAATAAAGCACCTGTTCCACCTTGCTTCAATTGATATGGGCCACCCAATGTATATTCATTTGTATTTTTTGCTAAAGCTGCATCGTTATGCCCTACAGAAAGAGAAAGTAAATCCAATCCTAGTACGATTTCATTTTCATCTTCTGGATAAACCGTAGAAACTATTCCACCAGGAGCAATCTCAAAAGCTTTTACGACTCCATTTTCATTTGGAATCATTTCAGCTAATTTCGAAAATTCATTCTGATCAAGAGAATATCCTTCATTAATTGTATTTTCTAGAAAATCGGAGATAACAGCATATTGATCTAATTGTGATTTAATTCTGCGAACAGTACTTTTTGCAGTATATGATGCATTTGCTTTTTGTTCTTTTTCAGTATAAGAGTTAACGATAATTCCAAAAATGAGTGCTACAACAAAAGAAATCATACCAACGATATAACAGTTTCTTCTAATTCTCTTTGAGACACTTTTTTTTCTCATCCATTCTCCTGGCTTTCTTTCATGTTATTTATTGAAAACATCAATAAATATACGAAAAAACATACTCGAATATTATATCTTTTAATAAATCATTATTCAATTTTCATTCATTAAATACCCATAACATTTCAAACGAAAGCAGTAATATTTAAAGAAAAAGTCAAACTAAAAACGATCGATTACAGTTTTTCAACTGCGCACTGATGGAATAAAAACATGCAGAACAAGGTGCAATTTTCATAGAAGCAACGTTGATTTTTTCTACAATATTTCTAATGTACCACGCATAAATGCATCGCACAGCAAATCAGAATTTCCACCAATTCTAGGACTGTCAGTCAATATCAATATTTTTTATTCATATAACCCTCAGAATTTATCTAATAACTATTATTTTTATTCTATCATTTTCTTTTCACATATGATATCATTCGTCTCAATCAAGGGGAGATTTTTTATGTTTGTATTTAATATTATGTGCAAGCTGTTTTTTGCGATTGGTTTAGGTTACTATTTGAATAAAAAAGGAATCCTGACAGAAGATGTGAATCAGCATTTGTCTTCATTCATTATTAAAATTGCTACGCCTTGTCTGATTATTTCTTCTGTGACTTCAGTTTTCAGCATCGATCAATCCTTTGTCATTCAGCTTGTCATTATCGGTGTTGCTATCTACTGCATGCTGCCTGTTGTTGCATTTCTTTTAGCAACTGTATTTCCTTGCTTTCAATGCAAGAAACATACGTATGCCTGTATGTTTATGTTCTCCAATTGTGGTTTTATGGCATTACCTATCGTGCAATCCATCTTTGGAAATGATGCCATCTTCTATAACACAATTCTGCATTTACCATACAATATACTATTCTTTACGCTTGGCAGTTATCTATTATCAAAAGACGGAGAAACAACATTTTCATTCAAACCACAACAGCTCTTATCTGCTGGTGTTGTTTCATCAGTGATTGCGATTATTTTATTCTTTACACATATACAGCTGCCAGAATGCATCAGCGGTTCTCTTTCCTTTATTGGAAGTGTTGTAACACCACTTTCCATGATATCCATTGGTGTTTCCATTGCCTGCTATCCAATCAAAGAAGTCATTACTAATAAAACGTTGTATTTTATGAGTGCACTTCGCTTAATACTGATACCAGTGATTACATACTTCATGATGCATCTATTTGTAAATGATCCAATGATTGTTCAAATGGTAACAATTACGTTAGGCATGCCAGTTGGAAGTATGGTTGCGATGGGTGCAAGTGAATACCATGGAGATGTGAAAACTGCTTCGTTTGGTGTTGCGCTTTCTACCCTGTTATCTTTAATGACAATTCCTGTATTACTGCTTCTACTCGCATAAAAATGGCATTTCTGCCATTTTTTTATATTAGCTGATTTTCCATACAATAATAATAAATACCATCTTCTTCAACAGATTTACAAATTAAATCTGCACGTTCTTTCACTATATCTTTTGCATTTCCCATAGCAATCCCTGTACCTGCTGCTTCCAGCATTTCAATATCATTCTCGCCATCTCCAAAAGCAATTGCTTCTTCTTTAGAAAAGTCATAATACTTCAATACTGCATTGACCGCATTTCCTTTTCCACAGTCTTTTGGAATGATATCAACAGCTCTATCCCACCACGCAGTAATTTCAGTATGCTTTGTTCCTTTTAATACTGTTGTATATTCTTCTTTTTGACATGCACACATGATCTGATAGATATCTTGTTTACAAACTTCATCAAAGTTCTCTATGATATGCATTGGCTGATTTCCAAATGCAAAATATTGTGCAAGATCTGCATCTGTTCCATTTGTTACAAGCAGATGTTCATTAGTGATGGCAATTGCACGATGCATATCTTTTAAATTTTGAATGATCTGAAACTTATCATTTTTATCCAACGGATTTTTAAAAATCACTTTGTCTTTTGTCTGAATCAATGAACCATTAAATGTGACAATCACATCAAACTGGATATCCTGAAAAAGTGGCAGTCCCATATTTCCTCTACCAGTTGCCAGACATAACAAAACACCATTGTTCTGTAATGATAGAAGTGTATGTTTTGTTCTTTCAGACAGTTCTGTATGTCCCATCTTCAGTAGTGTTCCATCAATATCAAAAAATGCAATTTTTATCATAGAAAATCCTCCATGTATCAGTATACAAAAAAACAGGCGGTACTTTGTTTCAAAAGTACTAACCTGTCTTCATTTTTTGAATTAATGAATTTCTTCAGCTACGATTTCGGCAGCGTGGTATCCATATCCCAAAGCCTGGTCAAAACCATTACCATATGTCTTGCCATCTTTTTCTTCAATAGAACCAGCTACATCACCTGCAGCATACAATCCCTTGATTGCATTGCCATCTTTATTCATAACATGTGTATCTGTATCTGTAACAAGACCACCTGTTGTTAAATATAAAGTAGGAACAACGCGTGTTACCCAGATACCATCACGTGTTTCGATATATGGGCAGATCTTGCGGCCAAATTCGTTTGGTTCACCAGCCATAGCATATTTGTTATTTGCTTCAATTGCATCTTTTAAGTTATCTAAACCTAAAGCTTTTGCGGCATCTTCTACAGAATCATAGTGCTGTGTAGCTTCTCTTTCGAAAATAGACTGATAGCTGAATCCATAAGCGTCGAAGTCTCTTGTCTTCTGTGCAGCTTCATCATCATAGATGTAATAGAATTCTCCACCATTTGCTTCATCCATCATTGCCTTGCTTAATACTGTATGGTTGCTAGCTGTGATATTGCCAAATTCATCACCACTTGCATTCACCATAATACCAGGCGTAGAAGTATGCATGAATGCCAATTCATAGTTTGTTCCATATTCGCTCATGAACATGCCTAAGAATCTACCCATGCATTCAATATCAGCACCAATTTCCTGTGCCATCTTAATACCATCACCAGTAGATCCAGGAACACAGTTTACACTCATTCCAGCGTATTGAGGATAGTATTCATCAAACATTTCCTGATTTGCACCAAAGCCGCCAGTTGCAAGTACTACTGCCTTGGCTGTAACGTTGTATGTTGTACCATCTTCACCTTCTGCTACAACACCTGTAACTGCACCATCTTTATTTGTAGAAATAGAAGTAACTGGTGTGCTGTAATGAACATCAGCACCTAACTTTTCCATTCTCTGTGCCAATAGCATAGCAGCGTATCCTGCACCACCCTGATAGCATCCAGGAGCGAGGTATGGTGTTAAGCCATATGATAAACCACCTTCATAGTTACCCATAGAAGCAAAACCAACACCGATATCCTTGAACCAGTCAACAACTTTACCAGCATTTTCAAGCATAACCTTCTGGTATGGCTGTTCACCATTAAAGCGGTCATATTCAGGATTGATCAAATTCTTGAAGACTGGAAGTAATAGGTCCATATTCCAGCTTGGATTATTCTTTTCGTCACCTAATGCAAAGTTTGCTACAGTTTCAGAATATGAGTTCATAATGCCAGAATATGTCGTTGGCATACTTCCGCCAGGAATTTCATTCTTTTCAAATACACCTACGTTATAGCCCTTTTCAGCTAAACGCGTTGCTGTAATTAAACCAGCGTTACCTGCACCTACAACAACAACGTCATAAGATACATCTTCACTTGATTTAACAACCTGCTTTTCAACTGGTTTTGAGAATGCACTGACAGATCCACCAGCCTGTTCAATGGCATCCTTTACAGCCTTCTTGACAGCGTTACTTGTAACTGTTGCACCACTGACACTGTCTACTTCTAAACTCTGGTTTTCAAGAATTCTTGCTGGAATACGTGCAGCTGCATAGTTACCAATTCCCATTGTTTCTTCGTGACTTGTTGTTGAACAGCTGACAATTGCACCGTCCTTGAATTGTGTTGTTACATAGACCCAGTCTTCATGACCCATGGCCTTTGTTGTGTACTTGCCATCTTTTACCTGCGCTGTTTCTTCATTGGAAGAACCCTTTGCAGATGCGATAGCTTCATTGTAGGCATTCTTGACAGCGTCACTTGTGAAAGTTGCTCCACTGACACCATCAATTTCATCTCCATTTGCCTTTAAGATGTTTTCCTTTAATGTTTCAATTGCCTTGCCGCCAACTTCAGGTGTTTCATCGTCTGCAGTAATTTCAACATTTTTAATTTCAGTGTCACCGACTGTTAATTTAACAGTAACATCACCACCGAAACCTTTACTTGTAGCTTCGTATTCACCCGCAGTAAACTTTGATTTACCATTGGATGCACTACATCCACTTAATACAAGCATGATGCATAAAGAAGTAATTAGTTTCTTCATTTTCATTCCCTCCACTATGCATTCAGTGTACTTTATCAAGTATATTGATAAACAAGTGCTATTTTTATATTTTTTTCACTGGGATCAATAGCTCAATTATGTTCACTTTTTCACAAAGCTCATCACGATACGATGTGACGAGTCTGGTAAATGGATCAGATTTGATACAGTATTCAGGATATTTCACAAGTGATTGTTTTATCAAACTCTCAAGCTGGTTGATGTTTACTTCGTTTTTATACGCAGTCACAATTGAAATCGCTTTCCCTGCTTCTACAATTTCTAGATTTTCGCTTTGATAATCAATTCTTTCATAGAAATTCGTTTTACTTGTCATTAAACATAAAGAATAGTTTTGAATCTTTTCATTATCATAATGTAAAACAAGACTTGATTGCGTATAGAACAGATTGGAATACCATAAAGATACAGATGTACAGTCTTCTTTAATAAACTCTTTTATATTTTTAGTATTGTTTCCAAGAAGATAACGAAATGTTTTATCCATATCTACTAAAACAGGAACATCTTTTTGTGTCGCTGCTCTTTGCAGAAGATGTTTGTCAAAATCCAGCTGTCTAACCTGTGTCATTAAATCCAACAGTTCATCATTCACTTTTCTTTCCTGTTCACTTAAGCGTTCCATGATTTCCTCTAAACTAGAATTATCATATACATAGCTGCTTTCTTTGAGTGGAAAGCCAATATTTCTGTTTTTTATAATTGTTCCAAGAATCTGAAAACCATAGTCATCAAAATAACGATATCCATTATCATCTCTCACACACGGAAGAATTCCCATATCTACATATCCATGAATTGCCTGTGCAGATATCTTATATACTTTTGCTAATTGTCCAACTGTAAATCTCATAAACATTGTCCTTTCTACAGGGCTTAGATAGATTCATGGTAGCATACTCTTTCTTTTTCATGCAAAAAGAAACATTGGTATGTTTAACACCAGAAGAAAAATACAAAATACGAATGCAGGAAATTGTCGTCTGAACGCAACATACCCGCAATAAAGCTGATACATCCAATCAGAATCACATTCTTTTTTACACACGATCCTCTCTATCAAAGGAAAGATATCTTGTTCCCTGAAACATCAGCTTTCCTTTGTCTCCTTCTACAAGCATGCCATATTCACTTCCAGATACATGAAATTCCATGCGGTCTCCACTTTCTACCTGAAACGTAACATAGTAATACGTACTTGTTAAAGTGTGATGACCATGTGCTCCTGTTGCATCTCCTGCATTATGATGATGGTGACGTTCTACATTCATGCGTTTTGCAACAACAGTTGCTTCTACTGTTAAGCGTGGAGATTGATTATTTTTATGCCATGTCATGATTCCCTGTACCAATGTAAAAATGATCATTCCAAGTACCAGTGCAAATACAATAGGAAATATAATATCGAAGAATTGAAACATCCACATAGAATCCTCCTTGTGTCTTTTTTGACACTATAAATTATTTTCACTTTGTTTATTTCTAAGCTTATTTTATCGGAAAATATGAATATTTACAAACATATTACAAAAGGCGTGTACCGATATGATCACGCCTTTATTACTCGGGTCTTTGACACCTCTTTGTAAAGCCATCTTTAACATCAGCGCATAATTACGCTGTTTTTTTATATTATTT